>JABDCQ010000003.1:78373-107922 GCA_013288075.1 Chlamydiota bacterium
CCGCTAGGGACTATGGTACGTAGCCAGGGTGTGACGAAGGAACCCCTGGAATACGGATTCTCAAAAATCGCACTCCATTAGGAGTGCAGGAATGCCGAAAGAGATTTGGGAAAGGCGATTTTCTCTAAGACTGAGATCCTGCACTCCTAACGGAGTGCGATTTTGAGGTTTACTTTTTCCAGGGGTTCCTTCGTCACACCCTGGCTACATGCCATAGTCCCTCTGGGACAAAAAAATAGCATAAGCTTTTATTCTTGATGGCCTTGTAAGACATTACAAATCTAAATTTTCTATTAAAAACGCCAGTTTTAACAACTTTTTTTACAGATTGAATATAAATCTGTTTTTGTTTTACAATCTTTAAAATTTAATTAAGAAAATATGACTAATATTTCAATAAACAGAAACGTTAATTACTTACAAGCTCGCTCTTCCCCTTCTCAGGTTGTTTCAGCTTCTATGAAGGCTATAGATGCTGAAGCATTGAATCGTTTAATTTGCGACTATCTTCCTCCTTATGAATGCACTCTTTGGGCACGCGTTTGTAAAATCAACTACCGCTACTTTCATAAAAACTTTATGCACTTGGAGGAGATAACAACGCTTTCTCCGAAAACAATCTCTTTTCTTACTCTTCTTGCAAACAAAAATGCAAAAGAAGCCTCCCCCAATCAGTTTTCCGCCGCACGAAACAGCTTACTATCCTCGTATTTAAACAGATTACGCAGTGTCACAGACATCGACATGTCTTCTTTATCGAATGAAAGCATACCAGCAAATAACAACCCCGTCTTACATTTTATAAGCTTCGGACCATTCCCTCAACGCATCGTCTTAAACTCCATATTCTACGGACGATTCCCTCATTTAAGATCTCTAAAACTGCGCCAGAATAAACAAGAACCACCTCCCGTAGACTACCCTATTACCTTTGTAAACACTCCTAACCTTACTTATCTTAGCGCTCCTTTTAATTGCTCAATTCCCCATTTACTAATGCTTTTGAAATTAAAGCACTTAAAATGTCTCGATATTCGTAATTCATTGCTTGATGAAAAAGTCGAAATCATTGCACGTTTAAGCACTTTAACCTACCTTCATATCCCTGACACATCTATTACTGATGTAGGCATCTCCTATCTAAAAGCTTTAGCTCATTTATCCGATCTTAACATTTCTAGCTGCGAGGAAATTACCGATAATGCGTTTCCTCACTTAAGTCAAATAACAACCTTGAGGCATCTTAATATAACTTTTCTTAAAAAAATAACAACTATAGCTTTTGCGCACCTCTCTTCATTAAGGTTGCAAACACTTAAAATGAACGTTTGTGACAAGGTCAATGCAGAAACATTTAGCGAAGTTGGTAAGATCACAAGCCTAGAAGAACTTAACGCCGGTAATAACGCGAGGTGTTTAACAAATAACGCTCTAAAAAGCCTTGCAAATTTAGTGTTTTTAAAAACACTTAATTTGATGTACTGCTCCTCACCGCAAGAGCCCGATTTATCCCTACTCTCTTCTCACCTAACGCGCCTTACCGAATTGCATATTTCCCATATGGAAATCAATATGCTTCACATTCAAGCGTTTAAACAATTAACGCATCTGACAATTGGCAGTTGTCAAGGACTGCTCAATCCTGAAGGTATCGCAAAGTGCACATCTCTTATTTCTTTGGATTTTGAAGGAAGTCATCGTGAAAATGGCAAAAAGCTCTTCCCCTACATAGCTCAATTAAAACACCTAACAAAACTTCACTTGCGCGAGTGTAGAGGGTTAACAAATAAAAGAGTCGCCCCTCTTGGAAGTTTACTTACGCTTACTACTCTTGAGCTATTTAGCTGCACCGGATTTACCCATGGCTCTTTTCTTTCAACATTAACTAATTTATACAATCTCTCCATTGAATTTTCAGAAATCACTGACTTCTCAGCTCTCAAATATCTAAAAAACCTTGAGAGCTTGGCAATTGCTTCTAGTCCCGGACTTCGTAATAGGGACATTAAAATTATATCCTCCCTAAGCCAGTTAACTAATTTACACATCTTTTTAAAAGGAATAACAACATTTTCATCTCTTGCCAACTTAAGAAACTTAACCGATCTAAACCTATCGAATCAGGTCACAACGCATTCAGCTCAGCTTAAAAGAGATGAAGCACTCATTCGTGCAACATTAACCAAAGCTAAAATCGATGTTCACCACCAGATAATTTCGCCTTCTTGCTGCTCAATAATGTAATCCTCTTGGCCTCTAAAGACAGAATAAACAAAGAGGATAAAATTTTTCTCTTTCCCCTCTTCCTCTGTGGTTTCTTACCTCTGTGGTTAATTCTTTGGCTAACACTTGAGCACATAAAGACTTGCATTTTTTTAAACCACAGAGGTAAGAAACCACAGAGGAAGAGGGAGAGAGATGAAGTAGTGGCAGCTATCTCTTTGTCCCATTAGGAACTAATGTAGGGGCTTGCGGATTATTCGGTTCCTATTCATAATGAAACTTTTATGATAAAGTTTTTATTTCTTTTCTATGATGAAACGTATTTTTGACATCTTGTTTAGCCTTGTTGTGCTTATCTTTTTTTCTCCCTTATTCTTAAGTGTTGCTATTGCTATTAAAATAGGCTCTAAAGGACCTGTTTTTTACTTAAGCCCAAGAGTTGGTAAACAAGAAAGGACTTTTAAGTGTTGGAAGTTTCGCACCATGTGTCAAGGAGCAGATAGCCTTCTTACTGAGATGCTTAAAAATCCTGTAACTAAAGAAGAGTTTGGAACGTATGCTAAGTTAAAAAAAGATCCTAGAATTACAAAAGTGGGCAAATGGCTTAGAAAAACCTCTTTGGATGAACTTCCTCAATTTTGGAATGTTCTTAAAGGAGATTTAAGCGTTGTGGGCCCAAGACCTTTTCTTGTAGAAGAGGTAGGTAATCATTTGGGCTCAAGGAAAAAGAAAATCCTCTCTCTTAGACCAGGAATCACAGGCCTTTGGCAAACTTCGGGAAGAAGCTCTCTTACCTTTGAAGAGCGTGTTTTTTTAGAGGAGCGGTATGTAGAGGTGCATTCTTTTGTTTTAGATCTTTTTTTAATCTGCAAAACAATTCCTTTAGTGCTTAGAACAAAAGGAGCATTTTGAGACCCTACTCTCTTGTTCTTCCTTTCTTTTTAGCTCTTTTTGCAGCCATTTATGCCCCTATCTTTTTTCCAAGCCTCAGATTCCTTGCCTTTGCCCCTTTTTTAGGGCTTTGCTATATGCAAAAAAGCTATACCGCCTCTCTTTGGATAGCAACTCTTTGCGGACTCATTATAGATCTATTGTCAGCCCAGCACCGCTTTGGTCTTTATGCCCTTACTTTTGCCCTTACAACCCTTATTCTTTATAATCAAAAAAATCAGTTCTTTGATGATAAACCTCTTGGCCTCTCTATTTTTACAGCCGTTATTTCAATGCTGGCCTCTTTAATTCAATTAATTATTGTGAGCGCCTTTGGTAATAGTGTATCGCTTAGCCTGGAATTATTATTGACAGATGTCCTAGCCATTTCTTTTATAGATGCAATATACGCTTTTTTGTGGTTTACTTGCCCTTTGAAAGGATATATCTACATAAAGATGCGTATTGTCCGCTTTGGATGGAAAGGCCTTTTTTTTAAAAAGATAAATAGTGACGAGTTATGATTTTAATCGATGGGAAAGAGATTGCAGATAAGATAGAAGAAAGCCTTAAAAAAGAGGTCGCTCTTTTTAAAACAAAGCCTGGGCTTGCTTTTATTTTAGTCGGGGAAAACCCTGCTTCTAGATCCTATATTAAGATGAAAAAAAAGGCCTGCGAAAAAATTGGCATTACCTCTATTGATAAAGAGCTTCCTTCAAGTATTAAAGAAATAGAGCTTTTAGAAGAAATAGAAAGACTTAATAAAGATCCCTCAATCCATGGCATTTTAGTGCAGCTTCCCCTGCCGCCTCATATTACAACAGCTAAAATTGTAGAAGCGATTAATCCTAAAAAAGATGTCGATGGATTTCATCCTCTAAATGTTGGTAAGGTGCTTTTAGGAGAAAAAGAGGGATTTTTCCCTTGTACGCCTCTTGGAGTTGTAACGCTTTTAGAAAAATGCGCTATTATAACAGAGGGAAAGCATGTGGTGATTGTAGGAAGAAGCAATATTGTAGGTAAACCCTTGGCTGCCATGCTCATGCAAAAAGAGGTGCATGCCAATGCAACAGTCACTGTTGTGCATAGCTATTCTGAGCATTTAAAGCAGCTCTCTGAAAGCGCAGATATTTTGATCGCAGCTATAGGAAAACCTCACTTTATCACTAAAGACATGGTCAAAAAAGGCGCTGTTGTCATTGATGTGGGAATTAATAGGGTGTTTGATAAAGAAAATAAGCCTCATATTGTAGGAGATGTAGATTTTGAAAATGTCGCGCCCCTCACCTCATACATCACTCCTGTGCCAGGAGGCGTTGGCCCCATGACAATTGCTATGCTAATGTCTAACACCATCCTTAGCTACAAAAGATCGCACCTATGAACAAAGAGATATCTCTCTTTCTTCCTCTGTGGTTTCTTGTCTCTGTGGTTAATTCTTTGGCTAACGCTTAAACGCGCAAGGACTTGCATTTTTTTAACCACAGAGACAAGAAACCACAGAGGAAGAAAAGAGAGAGAGAAAAAAAATTATTCCTCTTTGTTCATCTTGTTATTTTTCTTGTTGGAAAGATATGAAGAACAAAAAACTGAGTCAAAAATTTACGAATATGCTATAGCTCAAGCATAAAAGAAGAACTACAAAAACAAGGCTACTTGTAAGCAATGAATGAAAAAAAGAAAAAGCCTCCGATAACGAGCAAAAAAAAAGCAGCGCCTACGCCTGCAAAAAAAACTACGAAAAAAGTAGCTCCTAAAAAGAAAACTGAAGAAATCCTCTATCCCAAAAAGATCTACGAAAATCTATCAAAGATCATTCTCCAATTTATATCGGGGAAAAAATACGCCCCCTTAGGGCAAGTGGCTCTTTTAAAACGATTAAATATTACCAAAGACCACCTTCCTCTTTGTAAAAAAATCCTCTCAGATCTTATAGAGCAAAACATCTTAGAGAGCAAAAATAAACAGATCACCTTAAAAGTTGAAAAAGAAGAGACAGTCACAGGGATCTTGCATATGCATGCAAGAGGATTTGGATTTGTCACCCCTGACTCCCCTTCAAAATATGAAGAAGACATCTTTATTCCCAAAAACATGGCCGATAGCGCTGTTGATGGCGATAAGGTAGAAGTGCTTGTTAACCCCAATTCCAATTGGGAAAAAGGCCCCGATGGAAAAGTTGTCTCTGTGTTAAAAAGAGGCAGATCTCATCTTGCAGGCACCATTAAAGTGGTAGATGCTCAAGGGTTCTTTGTATGCTTTTGCCCTCTTCTTGGAACTTCAAAACCTGTCATTTGTGAAAACCCCGAAGATCTTCCTGTGAAAATAGGAGAAAGGGTGATTCTTAAGGTAAAAAAATGGGGCGATGAACAAGAAAGAACGCGCGCAGAAATTCTTTATTCTATGGGGCATATCGATAATCCTTCTTGCGACATCCCTTGCGCTATAGAGGAATTTGATCTAGAAAAAGCCTTTAGCATAGAAGCCTTAGAAGAAGCCAAAAAATTTGGAAAAACAGTTTCTAAGAAAGACCTTAAAGGAAGAACAAACCTCACAGAAACGCCTTGCTTTACAATAGATCCAGATACAGCTAAAGACTATGATGACGCTTTATCTTTAACAAAAGATAAAAAAGGGATTTATCATTTAGCTGTTCACATCGCAGATGTGGCCCATTATGTAAAAGAGGGCTCATTTTTAGATAAGGAAGCAAAGACTAGATGCAACTCTACCTACTTCCCTAATTTTTGCCTTCCTATGCTTCCAGAAGAGCTTTCTAACCAGCTTTGCAGCTTAAAAGCAAATGTCATACGCCTAACAGCTTCTGTGCTTATGGATTTTGATAAAGAAGGAACCCTCCTCAAATACGAAATTGTAAGAGGCTACATAAAAAGCGCTAAGCGTTTTACCTATGGCGATGCGAGAAGAGTTTTAGACGGGAAGCTAAAAAGCGCTTACAAAGACTCTCTTATGCTTATGCAAGAGCTTTGTCTTCTTCTTAAGAAAAAGCGTAGAGAAAGAGGAAGCATTGACTTTTCCCTGCCAGAAACAGTTATAGAAGTTGATCCAAACGGAGTGCCTACCGGATTAAAAACCATAGAGTATGATATTACGCATCAGCTTGTAGAAGAATTCATGTTAAAGGCTAATGAAACAGTTGCTAAGCACTTATCAGATGCAGGCAAAACACTTCTTTTCCGCGTCCATGACGCTCCTCCTCCTGAAAATTTAGCAGATTTTTATACTCTAGCCGCCTCCTTTGGATTCACGCTTCCTAAAGAGCCTGAAGCTGCCGACTTGCAACAGCTTTTTGAAGAAGCTAAAGGCAAACCTTACGCAGAGCAATTAGCTGTAGCTTTTATTAGAAGCATGAAGCTTGCCTATTACTCCCCTAATAACGTAGGCCATTTTGGGCTTTCTCTTGAGCACTATTGCCACTTCACAAGTCCTATTCGCAGATATAGCGATCTTATTATCCAACGCCTTCTTTTTGATGAACAGATCGAGGAGAAAAAACTTAATGAAGTAGCGCTTCTTTGCTCTAATCAAGAAAGAGTAAGCTTTAAAGCAGAGATGAGTGTAAAAACGCTTAAAAAACTAAGGCTTTTAAAAAGCTACTTAGAGGAAGATCCTTATAGAGAATTTAAAGCGACAGTCACCCGCGTTAAAGCCTTTGGCCTCCAATTTGAAGCATCCCCTGTTCCTATAGAAGGGTTTTTACATGTTTCTGAGCTTGAAGACGATTACTTCGTGTACGACGAAAGAAGAGGGGTCCTTGTTGGCAAATACAATGGAAAAATCCATGCTATTGGAGAAACGCTTCTTGTGCGGATTAAAACACTCGACCTCATTCTCCAAGAAACCGCTTGGGAGCTTGTGACTAAAAGAAAACCTAAAGAACGCTCAAAAGAGCGCCAAAGAAGACGCCGCTAATGAAAAAAAGAACCCCTATAAAAAGATACTTCCTTACAGGCCTTGTGATTCTTCTGCCTCTGATGGTAACTCTTGCGGTTTTAAGCTTTTTTATTAATCTTTTAACTACTCCTTTTGTAGGAATGGCCTCTAGCTTGTTATCTAATCTTGGCTTACCTACAGCCTTCATCCGGCATGTGAGTCAGATTTTAATTCTGGTGTTTCTTTTTGCTATGATAGTTGGCTTAGGGATGCTTGCAAGCCGCTTTTTTATGAATACGCTTGTGCGCGTAAGTGACAAACTCTTAAGACGCATTCCCGTTGTAAACACTGTCTACAAAACAACAAGGGATATTATAGATGCTTTATTTGCCTCAGATAAAAACGCCTTTAAGCTTGTTGTGATGGTTCCCTTTCCAGATAAAGGGATTTATGTATTAGGATTAGTTGCAAGAGACGCCCCTCCTATCTGTTCAGAAAAAGTGAATGAAGATTTAGTTTCTGTTCTTATTCCTACAACGCCTCTTCCCACAACCGGATTTTTAATGATGTATAAAAGATCAGATCTTATTTACATCGATATAAAGCCTGAAGAAGCCCTCAAATACATCATATCCTGCGGCGTGATTATGCCTGAGCCCAAAATAGAGGAGAAAACTTGATGAAAAAGTACCTTTTTACAGGCCTTGTGATTTTGCTTCCTTTTGCCTTAACACTCATTGTCATCATTTATCTCTTCAACTTGCTTACCAACCCTTTTTTTGGAATTATACAGGGCATTTTCCACTATTATGCAGTGAAGTTTTCTATAACGTTTTTGCAAAATGAACAAATCATTGTTTTTTTAAGCCGCGTTATGGCGCTCGGATTCTTATTTCTCCTGATCCTTGTTCTTGGCATATGTGCTAGAAAATTCTTTTTCGATCCCATTCTGCGTTTTACAAACAATTTTTTTTCTCGCATCCCTTTTGTCAAAACAGTTTATAAGCTTTCTAAAGACGTCACTAAAGCCATGTTCACTGAAGGCAAAAAAACCATTAAAGAAACTGTTCTAGCCCCTTTTCCTTCAAAGAGCACCTATGCTCTAGGATTTACTACCGGAGAAGTCGCTGACATAATAAGAAAAACAGCAAAGGACGCAGAAGTATGTGTATTTATTCCTACAGCGCCTCACCCCGTTTCAGGCTTTTTACTCCTATGCTCTAGAAAACACTTACATGAAGTAGATATTACCCCAGAAGAAACCATTAAGTACCTTCTCTCTTTCGGAACATTTCATCCAGAAGGCACTAAAGAAGAAGAGAAGAAATAACAGATATACAGAATGAAGGAAGAAAAAAAATCTTTCTTTCTTCTCTCTGTGTGCTCTGTGATCTCTGTGGTAAAAAATATGCTACCACGTTACATACAATGTTCTGCGATAAATTTTTACCACAGAGATCACAGAGCACACAGAGAGAAGAAAGAAATACCCATTTCCTCTCTTTATTAAAGCAAAATTATATAAGAGATCAGCATGACAGAAGTTATTTTTTTCCAAGTCAAGGATACACAAACAAAGCTTCAAGCCATTTGCAACCTAGCCCAAAGCTGCCTGGAAAATAAAGAACCCTTGCTGATTCTTGTTCAAGACAAAGCCTCTTTAGAATTTATTAATAACCTGCTTTGGCGCTATCCAGAAGAGAGTTTCTTGCCCCACGGCTTGGAAAGAGAGGGTCAATGCATTATTTTAGCAGAAGAATCGGCCGCCCCCGAAATGCCCCCTGTAATCCTCAATTTATGCAGGGAAGCCAGAACTAATTTAGAGGGCATCAAAAAAATTTATGAACTTGAAGATCTAACCTCTTTGGAAAAAGAAGAAGCTGCCAAAAAGAGGTATAAAGCCTATAGAGAACTTGCGCTCCCCATCTCTTACGGCTAAAAGAAAGTTTATACTTTACAACTAACCTAAAGTTTCTCTATAATCTGCCCATCTTTTGATAAAGGAGTATACTCACATGGTTAGAATTAGCAAACAGCAAGAAAGAAGAAGTAAATGCCCAAGACGCTGCAAAGCACCTTCTCCAAAGACAGGTTCGCGCAAAGACAATCTTCCTCAAGGATTTAAAGCACATCCTAACGCTATTGAAGGGAGCCGCGCCCCACTAGCATTTATCCCAAAAATTAAATAAGCAAGATACAGGAATACATACTATGACAAGACATAGCAGCTACGGAAAATCTAATAAAGGCGCAAAAAAAAGAAACGTATTAAAGCGTTTTGAGCGCATCGACGTTCTTCGTGAACTCGGCAAATGGAAAGACGGAGAAAACAAGCAGGTCACAAACCTCCCTAAAACCCCTGTTCCATCATAAGCCTAAAAGAAAAAAACAGAGAGAATTTCCCCTCTTTTTCTTCCTCTGTGGTTTCTTACCTCTGTGGTTTATCTTCCTGGCTAACCTGTTGCATGATCAGTCTTAGTCAAGAAGATAAACCACAGAGACAAGAAACCACAGAGGAAGAAAAAGAGAGAGGAAAATTTTTATTCCTCTTTGTTCCTTACGAAGAGAAACATAGCCACTCCTATGAAAACAAAAGTCACCGTATATAATCAGCAAAAAGATCTACCACTCTCCTCTTCCTCCATCAAAAACCTCACCTCCGCCCTCCTCTCTGCTCTAGAGATCTCTTGTGAAGAAATTATTCTACACTTTGTTTCCACAAAAAAAATCTCTGAACTTCACGCCACCTTCTTTAATGACCCCACTACAACAGACTGTATCTCCTTCCCTCTAGACGAAACGATTTTAGGAGAAGTCTTTGTTTGCCCAGAGACAGCCATCAACTACAGCAAAAAACACAACCTCGACCCCTATACCGAAATCACTCTCTACCTCATCCACGGCATCCTCCACCTCTTAGGCTACGACGACCTTACCCCCCCTGAAAAAAAGAAAATGAGAAGAAAAGAAAAATGGTGCCTAACCCTCCTCACCCAAAAAGCCCTCACCCTAAAAAAAGAAGAAAAGAACAACAAAGAGAAGTAAATTTTCTCTCTCTTCTCTCTTTTTCTTCCTCTGTGGTTTCTTGTCTCTGTGGTTAAAAAAATGCGAGCCTCTTGCAGCTCCAAGCTTAGCCAAGAAATTAACCACAGAGACAAGAAACCACAGAGGAAGAAAAAGAGAGAGAGAAAAAGAATTTACTTCTCCCTGTTATTCTTCTCTTCTTCTTTCTTTATTTTGAACAATTTTTTTGCTAAAATTTAGGGATAAGGTATAAATATGATTAACTTACAAAAATGGTATAAGATTGAGCCTTGAACCTCCTTTAGCAAACCCCCTATTTGCCTGTATCTTTCTTTTGGCATCCTCATTGCTTAGCGGTGTCTATAACGCCTTCCAAAGGCTTGGCGAGCTAGAAACAGATGCTCTTTTTGCAAAAAACCTTAATGGATCGTTATTTCAGCTTGTTCTTAAAACACTTGCTAAAGAGCGCCAATGGAGAAAGCTTCTCTTTTCCATTCACTTCACAAAAGGCATTTTCCAATTATGCTACGCAGTAAGCGCCTTTTTCTTCCTGCTTTATAGCTCTCCTTTTGAGCAAGCCCTTACCATGCACGAAACAGGAAACGCTGAATGGAATGTTTTTTGGATATTACTCATTCTTGGCTCAATCATAGGGATCTATCTTTTTGTAGATTTTATTTTCAGCCTCTTTGCCATTAACAAATCTAAACTTTTTTTAACTTTATTTTTTCCTCTCACAGCGCCCCTACTGCTTCTTAGCTTTCCCTTCAGCCTATTTTTCTTGAGATCCTTTAATCTAAATGCCGCTCATACAGAAGAAAAGGTGTTGCCAGCCTCCTTTAGAATACGCGATAAAATCCTTGAATTTTTAAACGAATCGCATTTAAGCGAATATCTAGATCCTAACGATCAAGCCCTCATTCTTTCGATCGCCTCCTTTAAAGACCGAGTAGCAAGAGAGGTGATGGTCCCTAGAATTGCTGTATTTAGCTTATCTGCAGAAACAACCATTGAAGAAGCTGCAAAAAGTTTTCTTGAACAAGGATATAGCCGCATCCCCGTTTATAGAGACAGCGTCGACCATATCATTGGAGTGCTTCTCTATAAAGACGTATTAAATGTGTATGCTAAACAAAGAAGCAAAGAAAAATTAGAAGAAGAGTTAAAATCTGCTATAGAAACCCTTGTAAAGCCGGTTGTTTACACGCCGGAAACAAAAAAGATCTCTCTCCTTCTCCAAGAATTCAAAAGTAAGCAAAGCCACTTAGCAATTGTTGTGGATGAATACGGAGGAACCGAAGGCATTTTAACTATTGAAGATATTTTAGAAGAACTTGTAGGCGAAATAGCTGATGAATACGACATTGGAGATGAAGAGATGTTCACCCCTCTTCCTACAGGCGGCTGGATTGTCGATCCTAAAATGAATATTTTTTATATAGAAGAAGAACTTGGAATAAAAATCCCCGAAGGCATGGAATACGATACCATTGGAGGATATATCTTCCATAGGGCCGGATCTATCCCTGCAAAGGGATGGAGAATCCACCACGACAAATTCGATCTTGAAGTATTAGCCTCAACTGAGCGCGCCATCGAAAAAATCAAAATAACCCCCCACACCAAACCCATCTCCCCAAACCACCCAAAACCACAAAGCAACTAACCCTCTTCTCTCTCTCTTCCTCTGTGGTTTCTTCCCTCTGTGGTTTATCTCTTGGCTAAGCTGTCGCATGATCAGTCTTAGCGAAGAAGATAAACCACAGAGGGAAGAAACCACAGAGAAGGGAAAGAGAAGAGAAGAAAAATTTTATCTTCTCGGTGGTGAAAAAATCAGAAACTTGTGGATTAAGAATGGGCTATTAGGGCAAAATTGTTCGAAAAACCTCAAGAGGCCCTCATGCGTCGTTCTATCTGTTATTCTGAACCTAGCAACACCCTAGCAGGAGAAGTATTCACCTGGAGATTTATCTACACTACAGCGACCAATCTTCCTAAGGGAACACTTTTACGCTTTGATCTACAAAGTTTAGGAAGAGACATCGATTGGGAGCTTCCCCAAACCAATTTAAAAGACAAAAAAAACCTTATCTGGGCAGAAATACAAGAAGGCAAAGCCATCCCCGCTACCTCTGTTGATGTAAAGGGAAGTTTTGCACCTGTCTACGATTTCACGCTCCCTTCCGAAGTGAAAGCCGGTGACAGCGTAACTATTTGTCTTGGAACCCCCAATAAAGAAGAATCAAAAAAACACGGCAATAGAGCCCAAACAACAGTCTTTAGAAGACGCGCCTTCCATTTATATATCGATCCTAAAGCAAAAGGAGACTTTAAAGACCCTGAAGTCTTTAGCATGGATATTAGAGGCAACGTCTTATATAACATCAGAATTGTCACCCCCTCTATTGTTTCTAAAAATAAACGCTTTGATGTGATTGTCCGCTTTGAAGACCAATTTGGCAATTTAACAAACAACGCTCCTGAAGGCACCCTCATTGATCTTAGCTATGAACATCTTAGAGAAAACCTTAACTGGAAACTCTTTGTTCCTGAAACAGGTTTTATTAACTTGCCTAACCTCTATTTTAATGAAGCAGGCGTCTACAAAATACAGCTTCATAACACCAATACAGGCGATAAGTTTTACTCCTATCCTATTAAGTGCTTTACCGATATTAACTACAGCATTTTCTGGGGACTCCTTCATGGAGAATCCGATAGAGTAGACTCAACAGAAAATATTGAGCCTTGCCTGCGCCACTTCCGCGATGAAAAATCGCTCCAGTTTTATGCTACATCCTCTTTTGAAAGTGCTGAGGAAACATCTCCTGAGCTTTGGAAAACAGCGTCTGGCTATATCGCTGAATTCAACGAAGACTACCGCTTTAATACCTTTTTAGGATTTCAATGGTGCGGAGAAGCCGGCGAAGAAGGTCTTCGCGATATTATTTATGCAAAGGACAACAAGCCTATCTGTAGAAAAAAAGATGTAAAGACCAACACCCTTAAGAAAATCTATAAAGGAACTGTACAAAAAGAGATTCTTGCCGTCCCTTCTTTTACCATGGCTAAAGGATATCATTACGACTTTAAAGATTTCACTCCTGATGTCGAAAGAGTGGTGGAAATCTATAACGCCTGGGGAAGCTCTGAGTGCACAACCAAAGAAGGAAACCTTCGCCCTATAGCAACTACGGGCAAATCAGGAGTTGTAGAAACACAGGAAGGGTCTATTAAAAATGCTCTTCTTAAAAACTGCAGATTTGGCTTTGTAGCAGGCGGCCTTGATGATAGAGGAATCTTTGCAGATTTCTTTGAAAGCGATCAAGTCCAATACTCTCCTGGACTTACAGCCATCATCTCTGTTGAACAAACAAGAGAAGCCTTATATCAGGCCCTCTATAATAGACAGTGCTATGCGACAACAGGAGAAAGAATCATTTTAGGTTTTGCCATCGCAGGTGCTAATATGGGAAGTGAGCTTAATACAAAGGCAAAGCCCGGACTCGTCTTAAATAGACACATCACAGGCTATGTAGCAGGAAGCTCTGAGATTAAAGAAGTTCAAATCCTCAGAAATGGCACTCTTGCCCATACTCTTACTCCTAAAACCAACTACTTTGAATTTGCGCATGACGATACAAAGCATTTAGCAGAGTGCGCGATCGAATCTTCTGATGATCGTCCTCACTTCGTATTCTATTATTTACGTGTTATCCAAACAAATGGACATATCGCCTGGAGCTCCCCCATCTGGATCGACTACCCCGAAATGAAAAACGCCCCAATCCCCGCTCCCGCCCCCAAAAAGGCCAAGAAAAAATAACCAAAAACACGAGAAGAGAAGAATTAACAGGATGTACAAGATTAGGGCAAGATATACAGGATGAAGAAAGAGGGGAATACATATTTCTTTCTTCTCTCTGTGCTCTCTGTGATCTCTGTGGTAAAAAATATGCTAACACGTTAGATGCAATGTTCTGCGATAAATTTTTCACCACAGAGAGCACAGAGAGCACAGAGAGAAGAAAAAAAGAAAGAAATATGTATTCTCCTCTTTCTTCATCCTGTATATCTTGCGCTATCTTGTACATCCTGTTATTTCTTCTCTTTTTCTTTCTTTAAATACGCTTCTAAAAATGGGTATCGATTTATGGACTTATCTATGAAAAAAGTTTTTTTCTTTTTACCACTCCTCACCTCTTTTTTTCTGTTTGGAGAAGCTCCTTCTGAACCCATCAGTAAAATCCAGATTGTCTACCTCATGCAAGCAGAGGAATTTGATAAAGCCTTAACCCTCTACACCCAATATAAAAAAGAAATAGGACATCACGACTTTGAAGTATTAAGCCAACTAGCCCAAATCATTTTAGACCAAGATGCTAAAAGCACAGATCCTGAAAGGCAGCTCCTTAGTATTTTTGGAGCAGGCATTGGAGGCATCACCTCTTCTTTTGATCTTCTTACAAATACCATTGTCTCTCGCAATCCCCAAGTCCAAATGGCAAGCATTCAAATTCTTTCAGAGATGCAAGATGATAGAGCCGATGAGATTCTCACTAAAGCGATGGCATCTGATTTCTTCCCTATTAGGATGGAAGCGGCCTTTCAACTCTCTTCAAGAAAGCACCGCAAAGCGTGCGGCTATATAGAATCCTTGATGTATAAGCTGCCTCCTCAGATGCGCTTTTTATTCCCCCAATTTTTTGCTCTCATTGGAACTAAAGAAGCAATAAGCCTGCTCAAACACATGATGGGCGATAAAGAGATGTCTACACGCATTGAAGCCACTTTAAATGCAGCAAAATTTGGAAGAGACGATTTGCTCCCCATTATCAGAGCTAAAGCTACGCACCTCAACATTCCTGAGCAAGAAGCCTCTGCATCAGCGCTTGGCTTCTTAAAAGATTCAAAGTCTATTCCCAAACTAAAAATGCTTGCCAAATCTCCTGCCTCAAACGTTAAATTAGCAGCGCTAAGGTCTCTTCATTTGCTCGGAGATACCTCTTTTGATCAAGAGATCATTGAAATGGCTAAAACAAACGATATTTTTGCCATTGCTAGTTTAGGCAGCATCAATGACTCAGAAGAGGTTCTCTTAGAGCTTCTTCGCTCAAAAGATCTTCAAGTAAAATTTAATGCGGCTATTGCTCTTTTAGAGAAAAAAGATAGAAGATGTCTTAGTGCTCTTTTAGAAATCCTAGTGCGCGACATGAGCGATATCGCCTTTTTCCCTACGCAGTCTATTGGAAGGTCGCTCTCTGCTTGGAAAGTGATCCCTTCAGCCAAACACCACCTAAAAGAATATCCTTACGATATTTATTCCGTATCCCTATCTTTTAGAGAGCATGTACTAAAAAGCTCCATGCAACTTAATGAAAATGACTTTCTTATCCTTGCGGAGCACATTTTTGAGAGTAAGCAAACAGAGCTCGTGCCTCTCCTTGTAAGGCTTTTAGAAAACCTCCAGACGCCTAAAGCGATTAAGCTTTTACAAAACAAGGCGCAAAAGGCAGGAGCTCCCCTTATCCGCACCTATTGCACCTTGGGGTGCTTTCGCCTAAAACAAGAAGGGGGTTATGAAAATGCCCTTAAAGAATGGATTGCTCAGCAAAAAAACAACGAAATGATCCGCTTTAAAGAGGCGCTGCCCTTTGATATCCGCTTAAAAGACACCTCTTTTGAATTAACCCCAGATGATAGTGCAAGACTCCTGATCGAATCGTATCAGGCCCTCTCTGATAGGCACGAAGAAGAGTGCATCGACATCCTCATCAAAGCCCTTCAGGGCGGCAACCCCAAAAACCGCTGCGTCATTGCCGGCCTCATCCTCAAGAGCACCACCTAACCACAAAGATTTTCTCTCTTCTTCTCCCTCTTCCTCTGTGGTTTCTTGTCTCTGTGGTTAAAAAAATACAAGTCTTTGTTTAACTTAAGCTTAGCCAAAGAATTAACCACAGAGACAAGAAACCACAGAGGAAGAAAGAGAGGAGAATAAAAAAACCTCTCTCTTTACCATCTTTCTGTTCTTTCTTCCTAATTGGGGGATTTGTTAAGCTACTTATCTATGCGTTTATCAAAGTGTCTTTTTTTTACTTCTCTTTGTTATCTTACTATGGCAACTGGTGCTGCGCCTACCCCTAATCCTCCAAGTTTTATAGAGCAGCTGCAGGAAAAAGAAGACTTTGTCATTAACCTCAAAGACCCTGAATTTAGCCACGGAGTCATCTCGACTGAGCATGGGGGGATCATCACAGCAGAAGACATCCGCATTCAGGCTAAAAAAATCAGTTATACAAACAGAATCGAAAATGGGCATCCCGTCCAAAGAGTAGAGGCCGAAGGAGATCTTCTAGTAGAATATGGAGATCACGCCTTCGTAGGAGAAAAGCTAGAGTATGATTTTATTACAAGATCCGGCTTTTTAACAGAGGGTAAAACCTTTGCTGGTCTCTGGTTTTTAGGAGGAGAAAAAATTGAGCTTAAGCCCGATAAAAGCTATTTTATTCACGGCGCTTTTATTACCACGTGTGAAAGCCAAGAAAATACGTGGGATATCAGGGCAGGTCTTGTAAAAATTTCTGATGAAAACCTGCTTTCTGCAAGAAACATTCGGCTCCGCTTAGGAAAATTCCCTGTTTTTTGGCTCCCTTCCTTTAAAAGTAACTTAAGATGGTTTTTTGATCCTCCTGTGCGCTACAAAATCAAATGGGATAAGGGGCTAGGTCCAAGAGCCAGTATGCGCTATAGAATTTATTCTTGGGAAGATTTCGATCTTTTCTTCCGCCTAGACTATAGAATACGTAAGGGTTTTGGCGGCGCTTTAGAATCGAACTATTTCTCCCCTGATAAGCGCACTACCTTTGTTACCAAAAGTTATGGCGCACACGATAAGGAAGTTGTCGTTGAAAGAGGGTATAAAAGATATCGTTTACAAGGTCTTTTTGACCATGCAAGTAAAAATGATAAAACCCAGATTCACATGACCTATGACAAATTCAGCGATGATAAAATGCCAGGCGATTTTAAAAGCGATGACTTTGATGTGAATACCCAAAAACGCACACTTCTTCTTATTACCCATAAAGAAGAAGATGCTCTTGGCTCTATTAGAGTGCAGCCCAGATTAAACAGGTTCCAAAGCTTAGATCAAGAACTTCCTTTAGTAAACGTTGCCATCCGCCCCTTTAATTTAGGCCAGCTAGGAATCATCGCAGAAAATAGGGTCAATGCAGGGTACCTAGATTATGTGTATAATAAACACCTACATAATTACGTAAACGCCATTCATGCAGCCCGAATAGAAACCCGCAACCAAATTTATAGACCCATTAACGTTTCTTTTGTCACAATCACGCCCAGGGTTGGCATCGATGCCATTTTTTATAATAACAACCAAGAACATAACTCTATTGGTCAAGGCGTTTTAACCTACGGCGGTGTGGCAAATACTAGACTCATTAAGTCAACGCCAAGCTACAGGCATATGATAGAACCCTATGTTGCCTACGATGGAATCAGTCAACCCCTTGCTAACCTCGATGAACACTACATCTTTAACATCGATGATGGATATTCCAAGGCTAACATTCTAAGAACAGGTGTACGAAATAGCTGGTTTTCCAAAAAAAAACCCTCTCTTACCCCCACATTTACTAATGACACCTTCCTCTGCTTATTTATTCATGATAAAGAGCTTCAAAAAACCCTTGCCAAAGTCTATTCCTCTTTTGGGATTAACAAACCCCGCTACGCCATTAAAGCCGGTGTTGAGTGGAATGTGGAAGAAAATGTTTGGGACTACTGCAATATAAGAACTGATTGGACCATTAATAAAGATATCGCCTTTGGCATTGAATACCGGCATAGAAGCCGCTTTGATTGGAGAAAATCTGATCATACAAACTATATTTTAGACTTTGCAAGAAGTGTACAAGAAATGTTAGATTCCCCCTTATCAGATGGCAGAAACACCCTTCTTACAAGACTCTTTATCCGCTTTACTCCCAAAGTCACCTGCCTTTTCCAAATGCATAATGGCTGGGGAAGAAATACAGAGCCTGGCTACACAGCCCTAAAAGTAGAAACCCAAACGCTTCTAGCCTGCCGCTGGCAACTTAAACTCTCCATGCAATACGATAAAGCCGGAGGCTTTAGCCCTACAGCCTCCATCTCCTTGGTAAAATGATGTATTCTTGAAATAAAGTTGATGCAAATCTTTCAAAACACCATACTTTGCCAAATCTTTAAACACCTACGGAGACATTATGGCTATTCTTTCATTCAATCCATCTTTAAGTCCAAGCAGTTCTTTTGATAGTTCAGGTAGTTCAGAAAGCGGAGAGACTTCGCCTTATCATGGCAGCCAACATGATTATGATGCTAATCCGTCCTCATCATCTGGACTCATATATCATCACAGACCAAATGCATTCTACAACGACGGCATCGTCTCAGCACCAATAGTTGTTGTTGGAAGCTCACTCCCATCAAACCCGAGCTGCTCTGGGGATTTCTGCGAAAAGCACGTAAAAACAAGATGGAAAGCCCTTACAGCAATTCCTGTATGTGTTGTAAAATCTGTTAAGAACATCTCTAATTTAGTTGTAGCGATATTTTCTAATATCATGCACATCTGCACACTTACTCTTCATAACGATGATTTAATGGACATAAATAGAAAAGTCGTCAAGGCAACAAGTAGACTGCTCACTGAGCCTTATCTATGCGCAATGAAGATCCTTAATCCTCATGCTAAAGGCTTTACAGTCTTAGAGTCTACTGGCTCTGAAACTTTAACACCTGAAAATGCACAAAAACTCGGCTTTGGCAGTAAAATTATAACAACGATAAACGAAAAAGTAGATAGTTTATACAATAGCGAAAATCGGTTTGTTAAACATGTAGTTTCTCGTATATGCGCAGCTTCAATGATCCTCTCTGTGATTGCTCGCGTCGTTGATTTAGCCTTGGGTCTTATTTGCGCAGCGCTTTCAATCGTTACTCTCGGAATGATTGAAGGGCTTAACAAAAGAGCTCTAATAGGATTAGCTTCAGGTCCTGCAATGATTAGCGATATGCTCATCACAATCCAATGCGTGATTAATCCTAAAGTCTAGAGAATCTAAAAAGACCCAATCTCTTAAGGCTCAAAGAGCCGTAATATTACAGCCCAGGTCGCAGCGCAGCGGAGGCCTGGGTTTAGGGATTATTAAAATATTGAGCCCTGAAGGGGCATACGCATAAACCTAAAAGAGAGATGAATTTCCCTCTCTCTTCTTCTCTGTGGTTTCTTCCCTCTGTGGTTTATCTTAAATCCAAGACTGAAGGATCCAAAAGGCTTGCATTTAAGATAAACCACAGAGGGAAGAAACCACAGAGAAGAAGAGAGAGAGAGAGAGAAAAAATTATCCTCTTTGTTTTTCTGCTTTTTAGGTTTATGCGTATGCCCCTTCAGGGCTCAATTATTTTTTTCATCTACCCAGGCCTCTCGCTAGCGCTTCGACCTCTAGCTGTAATATTGCGGCTCTTTGAGCCTTAAGAAAGCCCGTGAAAAGTGGAGCGTCGAGTTAGAAGGCAAGAAACCAGAAAAGAGGAATGAGATCTCCATCTCCTTGGTAAAATAGAATTTTTTTTATACATTATACCCTCATTCTTAAAAAGATAAAGAATTTTTAAAGTTGAGGTTAATTTTCAAAAAACACTATACTTTGCCAAATCTTTAAACACCCACGGAGGTTAATTATGTCTGACTCTATTAGCTTTATCAATCCCTACGCTTCACATCCCCACTACGCTCAACAATCCGTTCCCTACGCTCCACAGGACGGGCAAAATAATGGTTATCCGGCTTACAATCCACAGTCACAACAGATTCGCGTTGTGCCTGCTCACCACAGATCCGATGCAACCGAGATAACCTCAACCACAGCTATTGCTTCACCCTTGTTTAAAGACAAAAGCTCAAAACCAAGCTGTTGCAGTGATTTCTGCGAAAAGTACGTAAAAACCAGATGGGAAGCCCTTACAATAATTCCTGTACGTGTTGTAGAATCTGTTAAGAACGTCTCGAATTTAGTTGTAGGAATATTTTCTAATATCATGCACATCTGCACACTCACTGTTCATAACTATGATTTAAACAAAACAAATACAAAAATAACCGAGGGAACAAGCGGACTGCTTGCCACGCCTTATCTATGCGTAATGAAGATCCTTAATCCTCATGCTAAAGGCTTTACAGTCTCAGCAGTACGTACTAACTTCGACACAAACAATCTCGAAGAAGTTCAAACTGATATAGCACTCAAAGATGCACAAGACCTCGGCTTTGGCAGTCAAATCAGAGATAAGATACAATCTCAAGCAGAGACATTAAGCTATAGTGAAAATCGTTTTGTTAGACATGTAGTTTCTCGTATATGCGCAGCTTCAATGATCCTCTCTGTAATTGCTCGCGTCGTTGATTTAGCCTTGGGTCTTATTTGCGCAGCGCTTTCATTAGTCACTCTCGGAATGATTGGAGCGGTTAACAAAAGAGCTCTAATAGGATTAGCTTCAGGTCCTGCAATCATTAGCGATGTGCTCTACACAGTCCAATGCATGATTAATCCTTCAAGCCAAAGCATCTAAAAAGACTCAATCTCTTAAGGCTCAAAGAGCCGTAATATTACAGCCCAGGTCGAAGCGCTAGCGAGAGGCCTGGGCTGTAATATTACGGCTCTTTGAGCCTTAAGAAAGCCCTTGAAAAGTGAGCGTCGAGTTAGAGGCAAGAAACCGCAGAAAAGAGAAAATGAGATCCCCATCTCCTTGTAAAATAGAATTTTTTTATACATTGCAGCCTCCCTTTTAAAAAGATAAAGAATTTTTAAAGTTGATGTTAAATTTCAAAAAATACTATACTTTGCCAAATCTTTAAACACCTACGGAGGTTAATTATGTCTAACTCTATTAGCAATTCCAATCAACCACAATACATTATCTACAAGCCACATTCCGACCACCTTTCACAATACCCCGATACTCCACCTCCACAGGACGAGCAAATTGATGATTATCGCTTTTACAAACCAGACTCACAACGGATTAGCTCTGACACTGTGTCTCACAATTTCACTACTGAGACTGCCTCCGCTCCAGTCATTTATGCTCAGAGCCAAAATATTTACCCGCACTCAACCGTAACTGTTGTTTCATCCTCGCCTACAGGCGGAAGCTCAAATCCAGGATGTTGCAGTAATTTCTACGATAACCAGATAAAAGCAAGATGGGTAAATCTTACAAGCTTTTCTGTAGATGTTGTAAATACGGTTGACAAGGTCTTAAATTCAACTTCAGAGATATTTTCTAATATCATAGTTGTTCGGAGCGTTTCGGATTTAGTTGTAGGGGTATTTTCTAATATCGTGCATATCTGCACACTCGGTGTTCATGAAGAGAATTTAGAAGATACAAACAAGAAAATCACCAAAGCAACAAGCACCCTACTTACTGATCCTTTTCAATACGTAATGTCCATCGTTAATCCTCAAGCTACTAATTATATGAGCCCGGAAGCACTGCAAAATGACGGCTGGGCAGGCTCTATCAGAAATGCTATAGATAGCAAAGCAGCTAAATTCTACGAAAGCGAAAATTGCTTTGTTAAACATGTAGTTTCTCGTATATGTGCAGCTTCAATGATACTCTCAGTAATTGGACGTATCTTTGACTTAGCACTAGGTCTTATTTGCGCAGCTCTTTCAATTGTTACTCTCGGAAAGATTGAAATACTTCACAAAAAGGCTATGATAGGATTAGCTTCCGGCCCTGCAATCATTAGCGATGTCCTCTACACAGTCCAGTGCGTGATTAATCCTTCAAGCATGAAAATCTAAGAAGACTCAATCTCTTAAGGCTCAAAGAGCCATAATATCACAGCCCAGGTCGAAGCGCAGCGGAGGCCTGGGTAGATAAAAAAACAATTGAGCCCTGAAGAGGCCATACGCATAAACCTAAAAAGAAAAACACTAAAAGCGAAAGTCCTTTTTATACACACTCAAACCAAGCTTTTGCTTAGGGATGACTTTTTCTTTGTCCCACTAGGGACTATGGAACGTAGCCAGGGTGTGACGAAGGAACCCCTGGACAATACAGATACAAAAATTGCGCTCCATAGGAGCGCAGGAATGTTGGAATTAGAATTCATACTTTTCCGCTAACTCCTCGCTATCCTGCGCTCCTATGGAGCGCAATTTTTTGAGATTCATGATTTCCAGGGGTTCCTTCGTCACGCCCTGGCTACGTTCCATAGTCCCTAGCGGGACAAAGAAAGAGCCTTAGCTTGAGTGTGTATGAAGTTACCTTTCGCTTTTAGTGTTTTTCTTTTTAGGTTTACGCATATGCCCTTTCAGGGCTCAATTATTTTAATAATCCCTAAACCCAGGCCTCTCGCTACGCTTCGACCTGGGCTGTAATATTACGGCTCTTTGAGCCTTAAGAAAGCCCGTGAAAAGTGGAGCGTCGAGTTAGAAGGCAAGAAACCGCAGAAAAGAGAAATAACAGGATTAGGATGGACAGGATAAAAGAAAAGGAGGGTTCTTTCTTTTCTCTGTGTGCTCTGTGATCTCTGTGGTAAAAAATTATCGAAAGAACATTGCATCTAACGTGTTAGCATATTTTTTTTACCACAGAGATCACAGAGCACACAGAGAGAAGAAAGAAAACAAAGAGAGATGAATTTCCCTCTCTCTTCTTCTCTGTGGTTTCTTCCCTCTGTGGTTTATCTTTAGCTAACACTTAAGCCAAACAAAGACTTGCATTTTTTTAATCACAGAAGGTTTGAAACCACAGAGAAGGGAAAGAGAGAAATAAAAAAACTCCTCTCTCTCTTCTTCTCTGTGGTTTCTTCCCTCTGTGGTTTATCTTTAGCTAACACTTAAGCCAAGCAAAGACTTGCATTTTTTTAACCACAGAAGGTTTGAAACCACAGAGAGGGGAAAGAGAGAGAAGAAAGAGAAAGAGAAAGAGAAGAAAAAAAAGAGAGAAATAAAAAAACGTCTCTCTTTCCTCTTTCCTCCCTCCCTCTCTTTCTTTCCGAGTCTTATTTAGCGGGGTGGGCTTTTTTGATGGCGCGCAGCTCGGGGTCGAGCTGCTTGCGGATTTTTGGGTCGATGCGGTCGATGAAAAGGACACCGTTAATATGGTCGTTCTCATGGAGAATGACGCGCGCCTTATACCCTTCTACTTCCTCTACAAAAACCCCTCCTGTTAAATCCGTTGCTTCAACAGTTAGTTTTAAGGGCCTTTCCACATCTTCTCGAATGCCGGGGATCGATAAACACCCCTCAACATCTACCTCGCTATCTTCGCCGTGAATGGTGATTTTGGGATTAATATACACTTGGGGATGAGTCAGCTGCATCTCTCCATCTTCAAGAATCACGTAATTTCTCAAGACAAAAAGACGAAGGGACACTCCTACCTGAGGAGCTGCAATCCCAATCCCGTGATTTTGGTCCATGGTCTCTACCATGTCTTCACAAAGTTTTTTTAACTCATCCGTAACTTTTTCTACAGGCTTAGCCTTTTTACGAAGGACTGCAGAGCCATAATAAGATAAAGGCAAAATCATTGTACTTCTTCAATGGTAATAGGGGCTTTTGATTTGCTTCTTCCTACATGCTTTGTCCAAATAGAAAGCATGACGCAAGAAACCATAAAAATAATAGCTACATAAGCAGTGAATTTTTTGAGTACATCTGCTGTGGATGTTCCAAAAAGAGATTCGCCCGGATCGCCTCCAAAAGAAGCTCCAAGCCCAAGGGTTTTACTCTCTTGAACAAGAATCACAAGGCATAAAAGAGCCGAGAGCCCCATAAATAAAAATAACGCAACAAAATAGAGGAATGACATAGTTTTTAACCTTACTGAAAATTAATAATTTGTGAAAACGTTTGGGGCTTTAAAGAAGCGCCGCCGACTAATACTCCATCAATATGAGGCTCTTGCATAAGAGAGCTCATCACCTCAGGCTTTACAGAGCCTCCGTATAAAATAGCAACGGAAGCGCCCTCTTCCCCAAAAAGAGTGCATAAAAAATTTCTTATTATGAGGTGAGCATCGTTAGCCATTTGAGAAGTCGCTGTTTTTCCGGTTCCTATAGCCCAGATAGGTTCATAAGCAATCATTAAAGAGGGTAAATCTTTTTTTTCTACCTCTTTAAGGCATTCCTTAAGCTGAAGCTCAAGAGTAGCAGCTATTTGATCTTGCTCTCTTTGTTCTTCTGTTTCTCCAATACATAAAATGCTTTTTAACCCAGCCTCTAGAGCAGCCTTTACTTTTTGGTTGATAAAAGCATTACTTTCTTGGAACAGCAAGCGCCTTTCTGAGTGGCCTAAAATAACAAATTTTACGCCTTCTTCTAAAAGCATTTTTGCTGAAATTTCTCCTGTATAAGCCCCGTTAGGCTCAGGATGCATATTTTGAGCGCCTAAAGTAATAGAAGAGCCTTTAAAGGCATGAAGCGCTGTAAAGGGAGCCGCAATTAAAATTTCTCTTTTAGAAAGCGCAACTAAGGGAGTTAGCTCCTCAATGTAGAGTTTAGCTTCTTCAGCTGTCTTATACATTTTCCAGTTGCCGGCGATAATAGGTATACGTTTTTTCATAGGGTCTATATTATATTTTGTAGGAGTCTAAATCAAGGTTTTTATGCAACCCATTCTTACAGTCACAGAACTTACCCTTTCTATTAAAAATCATCTTGAATCTAAGTTCCCCTCTATTGTCTTAAAAGGAGAGATTAGTAATTTTAAAGAGCAAACATCTGGGCACCTCTATTTTACTCTTAAAGATGCAGAATCTCAAATTTCTTGTGTACTATTTAAAGGGAATACCAAAAATCTTGCGAGAAGACCTAAAGATGGAGACCAAGTCACCCTAAAAGCTGAGCTTACAGTTTACCCTCCGCGCGGCAGCTATCAACTCCTTGTTAAAGAGATGCAGTATTCAGGAGTAGGAGAGCTTCTTTTAAAGCTCCACGAATTAAAAAACACGCTCCAAGCTAGAGGCTGGTTAAGCCCCTCTTTAAAAAAGCCTCTTCCTAAATTTCCTAAACGCATAGGCATTGTAACAAGTGCAACAGGGGCTGTCATCCAAGATATCATTAATGTGTTATCAAGAAGATTTCATGGGCTTGAAATCGTTCTTAATCCTGTAAAAGTCCAAGGAGAGGGCGCTGCAGAAGAAATAGCAAAAGCCATTTATCAATTTAATCAGCATAAACTTTGCGATGTCCTTATTGTGGGAAGAGGCGGGGGCTCTTTAGAAGATCTTTGGCCCTTTAATGAAGAAATTGTGGCAAAAGCTATTTTTGAATCCCACATCCCCGTTATTTCAGCTGTAGGCCATGAAACCGATTTTTCTATTTCCGATCTGGTTGCAGATATTAGGGCCCCTACCCCCTCTGCCGCAGCAGAACTTGTCATAGGCGAAAAAAGCCACTACCTAAAACAGCTAGAGCTTTGTAGGCAAAGGGTTCTCCATACCATCCTAGGTTCAATAAAACAGTATAAACACCGCCTAGATAGTCATAAAAAACAGCCTTATTTTACAAATCCTAGTTTTTTACTTAGTAAATACGCCCTTCTTATTGACGATGCAGAAGAAAGGCTAAGAGAGGTAATGACAAGAACCCTTACCCAAAGAAAACTTCAACTATTTGGCCTTCAAAAACAGGCCGCCGCCCTAAAGCCTACGCTTCAAATCCAATCCCTTAAGGCAAGACTTCAGCAAATAGATAAATCCCTTCAAGCAACTTTTTTAACCCAGCTTGGCAGGAAAAAAGAGCATTTAGCAAGACTCATTCCCCACCTTAAATCGATAGACCCAAAAAATCTTATCGCCAAGGGATACTGCATTCTCTTTCCCGAAAAGGAAAATTCCGCTATCCTATCTATTAAAGATTTACACCTAAATTCCTCTATCCGTCTTCTTTTAAACGGAGGAGTTGCAAAAGCCACAATCGGGGAGATAGTACATGATTGAAAATGAAACTTTTGAAACGTCTTATGCAAGGCTTGAAGTGATACTAGAAAAGATGAACTCTGGAAAAGTTGCTTTAGATGAATCGTTAAAACTTTACGAAGAAGCCGACCGTTTAATCTCTTCTTGCACAAAAAGATTAAACGATGCGGAGCAAAAAATTGAAATTCTAATGAAACAGCGCAATGGAGATCTCGCTTTGAATGAATCGGGGCAGCCTCAGACAGAAAATTTTGCAACGCAAAAGCGATCTTTATGAGCAAATTAAAAAACATTAAAATCCCTCAAGATATTCATTCTTTTACAGACGAAGAACTAGAATCTTTAAGCATTGAAATAAGGCAAAAAATCATCGATGTCATTTCTGTGAATGGAGGGCATTTAGGCTCAAACCTAGGAACTGTTGAGCTTTTAATTGCACTGCATAAAGTATTTTCTTCTCCTAAAGATAAATTTCTCTTCGATGTAAGCCATCAGGCCTATACCCATAAACTCCTTACAGGCAGATTTGAAGCGTTTCATACCCTTCGTGAATTTAAAGGAATCTGCGGCTTCACAAATCCCAAAGAATCTCCTCACGACCACTTTTATGCAGGGCACGCAGGAACAGCTCTTTCTTTGGCTCTTGGGCTTGCAAAAAATAGAGATTTAAGCGAAGAGGAGCAGCACGTTATTCCCATCTTGGGAGACGCTTCTTTAACATGCGGCCTGACTCTTGAAGCCTTAAATAACATCCCTAAAAATCTTGAGCGCTTCATTGTCATTTTAAACGACAACAACATGTCGATCTCTAAAAATGTGGGAGCTATCACAAATATTTTAAGCCGTTTCTTAAGCAATCCGACCGCGAATAAAATCTACGAAGACATTGAAGGGCTTCTCTCTAAAATCCCCAACCTCGGAAATTCCCTTGTAAAGCACGGGCATAAATTAAGAGAGTCGGTAAAAAATCTTGTCAGTACAGCGCCCTTCTTCGAGCAATTTGGCCTCTCTTACATAGGACCCATCGATGGCCATGATATAAAGAAAATGCTCACTGTTTTTGAGGCCTTAAAAGATGCTAAAAAACCTGTGATTGTCCATGTGCTTACAACAAAAGGAAAAGGGATGGATCCAGCCATCACCGACCCTACCACCTACCACGGGTGCAAACCCTTTGATAAAGCCACAGGAAAGTTTTATCCCAATCTTTCTACAAAAAAAACCTTCCCTCAAATTTTTGGCAAACATCTTTTAAAGATGGCTGAAAAGGATTCTAAAATCGTCACCATCACCCCCGCTATGCCAGCTGGCTCTTGCATTGAAGGATTTATGCAAAAATTCCCTGAAAGATGCCTAGATGTAGGGATTGCAGAAGGACATGCCGTGACCTTTGGCGGAGGAATCGCTTACGGAAAAAACCTAAAAGTTGTGGTCTCTATTTATGCTACTTTTTTACAAAGGGCGCTCGACAACTTATTTCATGATGTTTGCCTTCAAGAGCTTCCTGTTGTGTTTGCTCTTGATAGAGCAGGTATTTCAGGTCCTGACGGCTCTACGCACCACGGCATTTATGATATTAGCTTTTTAAACGCCATGCCGCATATGGTAATTGCTCAGCCGCGCGATGGCCACGTATTAAAAGAGCTCTTAGAATCGGCCTTCTCTTATAACAGACCAACTGCCATTCGCTATCCTAACATGGCAACAGAAGAAAGAGAGGCCCCTCTAGAACAAAGAGCGCTAGGCATAGGAGAAATACTTAAAACAGGAAAAGAAGTAGCCCTCTTTGCGCTTGGCCACATGTGCAATGTAGCTCTTGAGGTAAGAGAGCTTCTTTTAGCCGAAGGGATAGAAGTAACTATTGTCGATCCTATATTTATAAAACCTTTAGATGCAGAGCTATTTAAAGAAGTGCTTTTAACCCACAGGGTGGCAATCACTTTAGAAGAACATGCTTTAAGCGGCGGCTTTGGCATGATCTTTAATCATTTTGTGATACAAAATAACTTAAGACACCTAAGTATTGCTAACTTTGGAATCCCTGACACCTTTGTAGAGCATGGAAGCCATAAAGAACTCACAAAAGAGCTTGGCCTTGATGCCCCCTCTATTGCCCTTAAAATTTTAGCCCTCGTTCAGAGTTTACAGGTTCATACCTCATGATAATTGCTATTTTCCCTAATGTTAAAATTGCTCAATCTAGAAATTTAGCCCTTGCGATTACCGATTTTTTAATTCAGCGCAAGATAACAGTTGTAGCTATTGATGAAGAAGCAAAAGATCTAGGCGCTATTGCCCTCTCAGAAATCAACGCTAAAGACATTCAATTTATGATCTCTATGGGAGGCGATGGAACCATTTTGCGCCTTGTGCATGAATATAGAGAGCTTGACGCCGCTATTTTAGGAATCAATATGGGGCATCTGGGCTTTATGGCTGATATTCCCCTCTCTGATATCTATCCAAGCCTCCAAGATTTAATCGATCACGCATATAGAATTGATGAGCGTGTGATGATTACAGGCAATAGCCAAAAAGGGCACAGCTGCTTTGCTGTAAATGATATTGTTATTCACCGGGCTAAAAACCCAAGCCTTGTAGAAATTGCTATTCACGTCGATGGCATTTATTTAAATACTTTTGAAGCCGATGGTATTATTATAGCGACCCCGAATGGCTCTACAGCCTACTCTTTAGCTGCAGGAGGCCCTATTCTTAGCCCCGACCTTCAAGCTCTTGTTGTAACCCCCATAAGCCCGCATACCATCTCTAATAGACCGATTGTCCTTAACTGCAATCAAGAGATCCAAATCCAATACCTCAGCCCCTATGACCCATTAGAGATTAGAGCCGACGGCATTGACTTGCTCCCCCTCCAAACAGGAGAGGTCTTCCGCATTGCAAAGCACAGCAAAACCTTTAAACTTGTAAGCCTTCTTAGACGCGATTACTTCTCTACCCTCAGAACCAAACTCGGCTGGGCCGGCAAACTCCGTTAACAAAGAGAAGGATTAACAGAGATGCACAAAGAGGGCATTTTTTTCTCTCTCTTTCCCTCCCCTCTCTGTGGTTTCTTCCCTCTGTGGTTAAAAAAATGCAAGTCCTTGCGCGCTCAAGCGTTAGCCAAAGATAAACCACAGAGACAAGAAACCACAGAGGGGGGAAAGAGAGAGAGGGAGAAATTTTTATCCTCTCTTGAGGGCCAAAGGTCCGTTATATTATAGCCCAGGTTGGAGCGTTAGCGAAGGCCTGGGCTATAATATAACGGGCCTTTGGCCCTAAGAAGAACTATTCCTCTTTATGTTGTCTGTCCTAATATCTCTGTTATTATTTTTTAGATTGAGGCGAAAATGATTTTGATTGCTGCGTGCTTTGTGCTTCTTTTGCTTTTGCTTTCTTTGTTTTGGGGAGGGAAGCTTGTTAAGGTTTTACTGGTAACGGGATTGGTTACAGTTGGCTGCTTGGGAGTTTCTTAT
>JABDCQ010000004.1 GCA_013288075.1 Chlamydiota bacterium
CGAAACTTGCTAAGAATTTTATTTTATAAAATATCTTTTAGGGCTCTTATTTAAGAGCCCTTTTTTATACCCAAGGAGCACTATCTGGAAAACGCTCTTCTAAAAATTGACGCATTTGCTCTCTTATAATAGAAGGCTTTTTTCCTTTTATTTCGTCTTGCAAGCAAAATGTATGATGATGAATATTTTTTAAATCCATCAAACTTAAAGTCTTTCTATTATAGGAAAATTTCTCATTGTAAAGAGTGATCATGATATTACTCATACTGCCAATCTCTGCCTTTTCCTTATACATCCAGAGGTATTGCAAAAAACCATTTGTGATATTGTAGTCATTCACCTCACGGAATTTATGAGAAGAGTTAGATTGAAATACAAAAGGATGTTCTTTTTCGGCCTCTTCAATAAAAGATTTTCTTAAGGCAAAAGCTGAATGACAAAGACGAGGCCGAGCTTCTTTTTTATAATAATCATCTAGCACAGCATTAGTATTGCGCCAAGCTCTTCGATAAAGAGATTCTCTGATAAGAGGAGGCCCAGAAGGGCTTAAGCCCTGTTCAAATAAGACTTTGACCTTGCCCTCTAAACTAAAAAAATCTGAGACGGCAACAGGCTGCCCTAAAAAAACATCATCGTTAAAATAAATAAAATGCTCGCTTAAGTTGGGGATCCGATAGATATTACTTTCTATCGCTTGCGAGTTAAAAGTGGGCAAGTCCTCCGGATTTTTAAATATTTCTGCATGATCGACAATCGTAATTTTAGGATGATCAAGCAACCAATGAGGTTTCTGATTCATCGTGACGATGTAAATATGATTAAAGAAAGGAGCAAATTTTAAAATGGAGCGAAGGGAATAGCGCAGCTCTTCATGATCAGCAAAACGACTTGGCGCCCATCCTTGCTTGTCTAAAGGATCTTTGGCTTTATGGTTACTCTGATGCATAGCTTTAATAGCTTTCCATTCAGGATCATTCCCATCCACCCAAAGATACACAATATCTACAGGATGAGAAAAAGCTGCTAAAGCAACCGATTTAAAACACACCATAATAAACCACAAAACACGTATCACAAAAACCTACATATAGCAATAAAGTTCAAAAAATAGTAGATCTTAAGAAAACACAAGAATTATAATCCATAACAATCTATTCCCTAATCACTTGAGAAGGCAACCTAAGCTAGGGATGAGGGAGATGGGGTTGCTTTTGATTTTTTGGTAGGCGGTGTTAAGGCAGGCATAGATGAGGAGAAATAGGGCTGGGAAGATAAGGACGCTTAAGAGGATGATTGCCCAGTTATAGGTTGTTTTGCCAAAAAGAACATCCCTTACTTTTTCTATTTCAAGAGAAGGCGTGTCAAGAGAAGCTAGTTCTTGCTCAATAACGGGAGAGAAAAAAAGAGAGAGATCTTTAGAGATTCTTGCAATAGATCCTTGGAGCTGTTTAAGCCCGTGAAATCCGTAGTTGCGCATTTTAGCTACAGAATCTCCTGCAGGATCTAAAGTAAAGAGTCCCATAGGCTCTGAATCAATAATGGTGAGCCTTCCCTCTAGGGTAAAGCCCATATTGCTTAAATTGGGGTCAATAAAACCGCAGGCTTTAGTAAGCGTGCATATTTTTCTAACCCTTTCTTCTAATTTTCCCTCTTTCTGAAGCTTTTCCCAATGCTTCACCTGATCTTCTAAAGACATCAAGGGGATTTCTTCACTAAGTACAACAAAGTGATGGGGCAAATCAGAAGACTCGCTTATGGAATCAGCCCTTTTTGTCAGAGGAACAATATATTTTTTAGGTAAAACAAGATCAATTTCTAGAAGCGCTGCTGCTCTTTTAAGTTTTTCTAAATAAAAAGGACGAAGCAAATTATCATAAGGACCAGAAGTAATGCCACTATTCCCAATCCCCTTTTCTTCCGAATTCGTTGAATCATTTGTTTTAAGAATAAATCCGGGTAAAGTAGGCACTTTAAAGGCTGTAGGAGAAAGATTTTGGCAATATTGGAGTTTAACCATGCGCCCGAGTGGAGAATAAGGAACATTCGGAATAATCTCCCCTGTAAGAAAAAAATCCCTTACCTTTTGGCTCACATCTTGATCTTGTATAGGATAAAGCCCTACTTGGGCCTTCAGATCCACTACAAAATCAAAGGTTTTGTTTCTATAAAAGCTGCAAAAGCAATTCATCATAATATTGATATTATTTAATTAATAAATAAAATTATATCAAATAAACAATTAAATAACAAGCAGAAGCAGCACGTAAAAAAGGCCGCTTATTAAGCGGCCTTTAAGATTGTTAAGAAGGGATTAACCAGCCTAGACTTGTTGAGGTTCGGGGTCATCTGTTTTGACAAGACTAATAGGAGCTGGAGGAGGAAGCTTTCTAAAGGCCTCTTCCTTGCCTTTTAGGCGTTGTCTTTTCTTCTCGGTGTCCCATGTGCCATTCATGATTTCAAGCACATCTTCTCTATCAAGCGATTCAAATTCCATAAGCATCGCTGTCATAAGCTCTACTTTTTCTTTATGCTCTAGAATGATGTCGGTTGCTTGTTTATGCGCTGCTTCTAAAAGTTTTCTCACCTCTTCATCAATAAGCTTCGCTGTAGATTCTGAGTAGCTCTTTTCATGGAAGCCTTGGGTTCCTAAATATTGACCAGCTTCGCTTTTCTCATCGTAAGCAACAAGGCCAAGAGAGTCTGTCATTCCCCACTCACACACCATGCTGCGCACTAAGCGTGTTGCTTGGGTAATATCCATCTGAGCGCCGCTTGAAATATCTTTAACAAAGATCTCCTCGGCAACTCTTCCTCCCATAAGAACAGCTAGCTGGTCAAGGATCTCTCTTCTCCAGTAGCTTAAGCGGTTTTTCCTAGGCATAAAGTGGGTTGCCCCTAAAGATAGACCTCTTGGGATAATCGTCACTTTTTCTACAGGATCGGAATGCTTTACAAAAAGAGCCACAATAGCATGGCCAGATTCGTGGTATGCTGTTGTTTTCTTTTCAATAATATCGATGTCTAAGCTTCTTCTCTCTTTTCCATAGCGCACTTTATCACAAGATTCTAAGGCATCTTCGGCGGTGACTGCAGAGCGCCCTTTTCTAGCTGCTAAAAGAGCTGCTTCATTTAAAATGTTCGCAAGATCAGCGCCTGATGCTCCAGGAGTGTTTCTTGCAATATCCATTAAATTCACGCCAGGATCGAGTTTAATTTTGCGTGCATGGACTTTTAAAATCTCATGGCGTCCTTTAACATCTGGAAGATCAATCACAACGCGTCTATCAAAGCGTCCAGGTCTTAAAAGAGCTTTATCTAGTACATCGGGTCTGTTCGTTGCTGCAATAAGAATAACGCCTTCATTGGTGTCAAAACCATCCATTTCTACAAGAAGTTGGTTAAGGGTTTGCTCTCTCTCATCATGCCCTCCTCCAATACCAGCTCCTCTATGGCGCCCTACAGCGTCAATCTCATCCATAAAAATAATGCAAGGAGCGTTCTTTTTGGCTTGCTCGAACATATCACGGATACGACTTGCGCCTACCCCTACAAACATCTCCACAAAGTCTGAGCCTGAAATCGAGAAGAAGGGTCTATCGGCTTCTCCGGCTACCGCTTTAGCAATAAGCGTTTTCCCTGTTCCTGGAGCTCCTATACAAAGCACCCCTTTAGGAATGCGCGCACCTAGCGCTGTAAATTTGGAAGGATCTTTTAAGAAATCGACAATCTCTTGAAGCTCTTCTTTAGCCTCATCACAGCCTGCGACATCTTTAAAGGTAATTTTATTTTTTTCTTTAGTAAGCAGTTTTGCGGGCGACTTCCCAAAATTCATGGCTCCGTTTCCTACTCCTTTCATTTGGCGATTGAAAATGAAGTAAAGAAGAAGCACAACAAGAAGCACCGGTAAAATGGTGAGCAAGTAGCCAAAGTAATTAGGAGCTGGAGTCTCACTCTTAAAGGTTTTTTCTAAAGCAAGGGTACGAGGCTGGTCAGGAGCTTTAAAAACAGCGCCTTTATTTTGAGCAAAGTTTTCCCACTCTTGCTTAGCTTCTGCAAACCAATGATTATAAGCTTCAGTTCCTTGTTTTTCTAAAGATCTAGTAGAAAGCTCTTGGTTGTTGAAAAACCAGATAAGTTGAGAAACAGCTTCTCTTGACTTATCTAATTGGGCTGTATTTTTTTCTAGCTGCTCTAACACGGTATTATACTGGTCAAGATCGGCTTTATAGTTACGCACACTTCTTAAAGAGGCAAGGCGAATGCCGTCTTTTTGCTGGTTTAGATCGGAAGCAATAGCGCTAAGCTCTGCTATAGCCTGCTTATAGGTGCCTACTTTTTGATTTGATGGAGCATTATTTGCTGCCATAAGCTTGTTTTCTAAGTTCTTAAGCTGAAGCTTTAAGGGCTCGTTTCCAATTCCTAAAACAGGAGAGCGAAATCCTTGAATGAGTGTTAAAACATCTTTGCCGAATGCAGAAACACTAGCCTCTGAAGCATTCTCATTAAGGCTAAGGGCTCTATCTTCTAAATCTTTAAGGCTTACGATGGGTTTATTAGAAAGAGAAGTAATCGTAACGGAGTTATCCTTATCGAGGGTATCAAAAGGTGTGTCGATTACCTTATATCCCCCTTTAGGTAAAGCAATCCCTGTAAGGCGGAGGAAAAGATCTGCTGAATCTTTTACATTTTGACGCAAGGACGCTAGCTCACTAGTAAGGTTTTGCTCATCTGTGACTAGTTCGTTATGAGTATTTAAAAGATCTAGAAACTTAAAGCGCGCTTTAGCATCTTCTGAAAGCTGGGCTCTAAACTTTCCACTAAAAGTGACAAGATTATCATTAAGGGCGATCTTTGCACTATCTTCTGGCTGTAAAAGGTCAAGATTGACAAGGTGCTCAACTTCATGGCTAAAGGAAACCTGAGCAGTCTTTTCATTGGAAAGACTTTGAAAAGTTAGAATAACCAGGATACCGGCTAATACAAACAGAAAAAAGCCGCCTGGGAAAGTCTTTTTCGGAGGAGTATTTTGTTTATTGTCTTCGCTCATAATTTTTATCTACACTTTTTGATTTTAAAAATCCAATCTAGAAATTAAACCAGAAGGGTTGCTTTTTTAGCAAACTCAACCGTGGCTTCGCATTTGCGAGCGGCGCCAAACCTTATTATATTCAGAGTCCAAATTATTATTCACTATCTAATTTTAGAAACACAGAAAACAAAGAAAATTAAACGATTAAAAATAAATAGATCGTTTATCAATAATAAACACATTACCAACTGTTTTTTTTGAACTGTTTTTTTGCAGCAATTCTTTTATTAAAAAAATATCCTCCCTTGAAAGGAAAATGTCTTCTTTAAGGCAAATCCTTTTAATAAGAGCGTCCAACTCGAGCTCTTCTATAGGGAAAAAGGGGTTCAAATCTAACGCTTTGCCGCAGCTCCCCTCTTTAATAGCTTTCATATAGATATCTGTCTTTCTATCAAAGTATTCTTTAAGCTTTTGGGCCCCCTCTCCTAGGTAATACAAGTTGTAAGATATGTCTTTTCCAAACATCTCCCTCATCTTAGGAAGCATTTCTACCCGCATGCGCGCTCTTAAATAGCGCGGATCATGATTGGTATAGTCTTCTATAGGAGTTAATCCTTTTTTACCTAGCCATTCCAAAATTTCTTTTTTTAAAAGAGGTAAAAAGGGGCGCCATACAACCATTTCTTCAAAAGTCGAAACTTTTTTTACTCCCCCCAAAGAAAAAAGGGAACTCCCCTCTAAAAGACGCTTTAATACGGTTTCAGCCTGATCATCTGCATGATGCCCAAGAAGAAGGGCTTGGGGCTTAATTTCATTATAAATTTTTGAAAAAAAGGCATATCTTTTCTCGCGGGCAAAAAGCTCTAAGTTCCCTTTAACATCTTTACAATCAAGTGTTTCTAAATGAAATGTAAGCCCTCGAGCTAAAGCCATTTCTCTTAAAAGTTCAGCCTCCTTAGAGCTCTCCTCTCTCCACCCATGGTCCACATGAGCCAGATGAATTTCCAAATCATACGCCCTTTGCCAAGCAAGGAGCGCATGCAAAAGCGCCAAAGAATCCGGCCCCCCAGAAAACCCTACAAGGAGAGGCTTCCCCCTCTTATAATGCTCCCCTAAAAATTTCTGCACTTCCTGCACCACAAGGCCCATAATCATCCTCATCTAATTGAGACTCAAAACCCTAGAATAAACCAAGAGAATTTTCTCTCTCTTCCTCTGTGGTTTCTTGTCTCTGTGGTTTATCTTAAATGCAAGCCTTTTGCACTTCCAAGGCTTGCATTTAAGATAAACCACAGAGACAAGAAACCACAGAGGAAGAGAGAGAGAAAAAATCCTCTCCGGTATAAATACCTCATTAGGGTAAAATAGGCCAAATAAACTAAAAATTTGGGACTAAAAGAAAGATGCCCGTCCTTTGGCGCTATTTACTGAGCAGTTATTTTAAGGTTTTTGGCTTATGTGTGCTAGCCTTTATTAGCACCCTGCTGGTCATGCGCTTTTCAGAAATTGCCCAATTCGCCACATCAGGGGCCCCTAAACTAACTATTATTCTTTTTATTTCTCTTCAAATTCCCTATGTTTTGCCTTTTGCTATCCCTATCTCTTGTTTAATTGCAGCGGTTCTTCTTCTTCAAAGGCTTAGCCATACCCAAGAACTTACAGCACTGCGCGCCTCAGGACTTGGATTAAAAACCATCACTTACCCCATTCTTCTTATGGGAGCTTTGCTAGCCCTTCTGAATTTTACTTTTGCCTCAGAGATTAACCCTGTCTGTAGAGGGCTTACAAAAAAACTTATCTACGAAATCACTACGCAAAACCCTTTATTTGTGCTGCAAAAAGATTCGATGATCAAAATGAAAAACATTTTCTTTGATATGAAAATGCTCCATTCGGCTAAAGGAGCTGAAGATGTTGTGATTGTCATGAAAAATAACGGGAACGGAAAACTCACCATCATGACAGCTAAAGAGCTATCTCTTACAGGCGCTCAACTTAAAGGAAAACAGGTCACCATTATCTCTAATGCAACTGCCAAAGAAGAAAATGCTTTTGATCATTTAATCATTGAAAACCAAGAAACCATGAGCACAAAAGCTGCAAACCTTAGCCTAGGAATGCAAAAAACAGACTGGATTTCTAGTTTTGATTACATGCCCTTAAAAATGGTGATCGCTAAAAAAATCATAAACAAAAAATCGTTTGGCTCTCTAGACCTTGAAATTATACGCCGCTTTTCTATTGGGCTTGCCGCTTTCACCTTCACCTTTATTGGGGTAGCTTTTGGCATGCAGCTAGGAAGGACACACTCTAAAAAAGGGTTAATGCTCGCAATTGCCCTAGCGCTTTTTTACCTTCTTGCCTTTATTGGGGCCAAATCGATGCGCCACTCCCTTGCCATACCTGCTATCCTCTATCTTATGCCCCATCCGATTATTATATTTCTTTCAATGAAGGCAATTAAACGCGTTTCTAAGGGGATCGAATGATTTTATCTAAAATTTGGGAACGCTATTTTTTTAAAGAAGTCACAAAAGTTTTTATTCTTTTCCTTTTCTTATTTTTTGTAGGCTACTCCCTTCTTGAGTATTCCATTCATATGCAAGACTTTGCTAAGGATAAAAACCTTAAAGTCTATGATGTTTTAACCTACTTCTTCTATCAGTTTATTAAACGAGCAACCCTTCTTATTCCGCTTGGCTTTCTTGTTGCTGTTATTAAAACCCTTTGCACAGCCAATGCAAGAAAAGAACTTGTAGCCCTTCAAGCTGCAGGCATTAGCATTAAACTGATCTTACGCCCCTTTTTTATTTTAGGCGCCCTATTAGTTGTCTTTATAGGCTTTTCTACAGAGTCCCTTCTTCCTAAATCGCTTACCTATTTAGATGAATTTCGCTACGCTCACTTTAAGCATTCTCAGTATGGAGAAAGAAAAGAGCCTATCCATGTCTTTTATCTCAATGACAATTCAAAACTCATCTTTCAACACTTCGATCAAAAAAACGAGCTTTTCCTCGATGTCATATGGGTTATTTCTATCGATGATATCTGGCGCATGAAAAAGCTTGAAGCAAACCCGAGCCAGCCTATAGCCCATTTTGCCGACCATATCACAAGAACAAAAAGCGGCATTTTAGAAAAAACAGAATCGTTTGAAACCCATCTTTTAAACGGCTTAACCTGGGATAAAAAGATGGCTCGAAAAGGGTTCACCCCTCTAGAAAATAGAGCTGTAAGCGCCCTTTATAAGCTCTATAGCCAAAGCAGCAACCCTCTGCAACAAGCAGAAGCTTTAAGCCAAGTCCTTATCAAATCTGTCCAGATGTTACTTCCCCTTCTAGCTGTTTTAGGAGTAGCGCCTTACTGCATTCGATATTCTAGAGGCATCCCCCTCCTCTTTATCTATGCCGTAGCCCTCTTTGGCTTCCTTGCCCTTTTCACATTCCTAAATGCTACAGTGATCCTCGCAGAAAATAACGTGATCCATCCCCTCTTAGCTATCACAGGCCCCTTTGCCTGCGTGTTGCTTGCCTGCCTCTTTCGCTTCAAAAAAATATCCTAAGGCTTTGTATAGAAAAACCACGGTTCATCCATTTCCAAGGCAGAGGTTTTTTTAAATTCTTGTTCTTCATTGTCTTTGCCTACATCATGATAAAGGCGCGTTCCTTTACCTCCTGAACAATCATGCAACTGAATTTTAGCAGCTGGATTTGCATTCAATACATCATTAATTGTGTAGTTAAGAAGAAGATAAGCTAAACCCTTACCTATGCTCACCGCCCCAGTTGCCAAATAGCCCACCTGATAAACATTTACTGGCCGATGATTAACATCAAGAGAGGGATTTTTTTCCAATCTCAAGTAACCTAAAAGAAGAGAAGATGATTTGGCAACACTCCGCCTTAATTCATAAATTGTAATATCTTCAAAAGTTTGCAATCCAATTTTGGTTTTGTATACCTCATTTCCCTCAAGATTTACCCGTTTTGCTGGACATATTGTATTGATACAACCTGGCCAAGCTATTTTGTCGTTTAATTTATCTGCCGTCTTATTTACTTCTCTTTTGATAATAAATTTACTAAGTTTTTCCTTATTTTCTTTAATAAACCTAATAGATGAGTTTTTATCTAATTCATTTAGAGGGATCTTTGTAAGGTGATACAAGAAATTTGAACAATCTTTATCTTGCATGGCAGTATATAAAGCTTTCTTGTGTTTCTGTATTTTCTGATCTGTTTTAGATTCAGAAAAATGCGATTCTCCCCAAGGGATAGCAATTGATGGCGTTGCTCGCATAGAAGATACAACTGACATAATTCCTCTAATTCACTAAAATTTTATGAACAAATAAACTTCCGCGAAGTGAGAATGCCGCTATCGTATTCGCTCGGATAGCCGATCCAGGGGCCGCCCAAGGCGTTGCCCTCAACTCCCAAATGATATCCCCCACTCACCTCTTTACAGCAAACGCTAAAGGAGGGGTATATCTTTGTTTTGAAAAATTTCATGCTACAGGCAACAACTGTGTCTAGTGCTTCAGAAATTTCCACTGTTGCATGAAAACCTCCTTTTTCATTGGACCACGCAACAAACTCCTTCCCCCTACTTTTGGGAAGAACCTGATCCATTTTGATAAGTAACAGATATCTTTCTTCCTTTATGCCTTTATCTCCATATTCTTTTCTCGCATCGCCCCTAAAGCTTTCATAACCATCTTCCCCTTCTTGCTTTTTGAAAGAGTAATCAGGTTCACCCTCGCTCGCTCCGTGAAAATGGGGGGCTATGAGCTTACCATAAGTGTTAAGGGTGTGACCTTCTTTTGCCCCATTTTGTTTGATGAATGATCGAGACATATGAATGACCATGTGAGTTTCAAAAGTATATTTACGATAGCCATCGGGCTCCAAAAGATCCGATATTAATCCATCAGGAAAAAGTGGGTCTTGACCAATATCTACCTTTAGAAACTCTTTAAAGTCTTTTTGCCCTACAAAATTCGTTTTTCTACATTCAGCCGGCCCCCATATAAAATTAAAGGCTCCCGCTAATTTCCTGTTTGCTCGTGTGTAGGTAAAAATCTCACGGGTATCTAGATAAGAAAACGCTGCTTGGATAGCAGTTATCGCATGATTAGATGACCCTATAGAGCTTGTTAAAGCCGACATAATTGACTCCAATTTGTTTTATAATTTGGTTAATTATAAAACTATATCGAATTAAACAGAAACGTTTCTTTTTTTATAAAATAGTATTTATATTAAATTAATTATAATAAAAACAAAACTATTAGATTAGAATAATTTCTTGGCGCCTTCCGGTTTCATTAAGAGAAACATGGGAAGGATGATCAACTTTTACTGTTTTTAAGTTATAATCTGTTTGTCCGTGACGCACAAAGTAAAATTCTTTTTTTGTAATCATCTTTCATCTCCCTAATTTCAGACCAAAAAACCTATCCTTTCTATAAGATTATGTAAAGGAAAACAAAAAGTGGTTTATTTTTTGTACATTAAAATGGTTTTTTGGTTTATATTTTGAACATGAACGCAGAAAAATGGTTTATTTTTAGAGCATGAAAAGATTAATTAACTGGCACTTAAAGACTTGGAAAGAAGATCCTCAAAAAAAGCCTTTGGTTCTAAGGGGAGCTAGGCAGGTGGGAAAAACCCATGCCGTTAGAGAGCTTGGAAAAGAATTTGATAATTTCGTAGAGATAAACTTCGAATTAGTACCCGAAGCCAAGACAATTTTTGAGAAAGATTTGCAACCAGAGCGCATTCTTTGGGAACTTGGTCTTCTAGCCAAACAACCTATAACACCTGGCAATACGCTTCTTTTTTTCGATGAAATTCAAGCTGCTCCTAAAGCTATTATAGCTTTGCGCTACTTCTACGAGCTAATGCCTAAATTGCATGTCATTGCAGCCGGATCCTTACTTGATTTTGCAATAGAAAAAGTGGGCATGCCTGTTGGCAGAGTGGCAATGCTTTATGTCTACCCCCTTTCCTTCATGGAATTTTTAGCAGCTATAGGAGAAGAGCAATTTATTGGAGCTATTTTAAAAAAAGACCCCTTTTCATCAATCATCCATGAAAAGCTTCTTGATTTCCTGGGGCATTATTTAGCTATTGGAGGCATGCCTGAAGTTGTTCAAGCTTGGGTAGAAACCAAAAATCCTCATGCAAGCTATGAAGCCCAAAAAAGATTGATCGAAACTTATAGGCAAGACTTTCCGAAGTATGCAAAAACGCATCAGCTTCCTTATTTAGGCATTCTTTTTAACCAAATCCCCCATTTCATTGGAGAACAATTTAAATACTCCTCAGTGCATGGGGAATACAAAAAAAGAGAGCTTGCTCCTTGTTTAGACTTGCTTTGCAGAGCAAATGTCATGCATCAAATTCTACATTCAGCAGGTAATGGAGTTCCCCTTGGAGCAGAAGTCAACCTTGAAAAATTTAAAACCATTCTTCTAGACATCGGAATTGCCCAAGCAATGCTAGGGCTTGACTTGCCTGCCTGGTTTTTAAACCCGGACAAAGACTTTGTAAATAGAGGAACCATTGTCGAAGCTTTTGTAGGACAAGAAATACTTTGTTACGCTTCATCCAAATGGAAAACAGATCTGTATTTCTGGAAAAGAGAATCTTCAGGAGCCCTAGCTGAGGTCGACTATCTTCATGCCGAGCAAAATAAGGTCATTCCTATAGAAGTAAAAAGTGGCAGCGGATCTACTCTTCGAAGCATGCATCAATTTCTTTTAGATCACCCTAAATCTCCTTACGGAATCCGTTTTTGGGCTGAGAATTATTCCAATTCAGAAAAAATTGATTCTAGACCGCTATATACGCTCGCAACCCTAGCCCCATCAGATCAGAAAGAGGCCCTTTTAAGTTTAATGCAAAAACACCCAAATTAGAGCAAAATATGCTATCTCCAGACACTGCCCGCCCTATTGAAAAAGTTTATGAAGAGTTAATCTTTTTAAAGAATTTCATCACCAATCCTAATATTCAAGTAGGAGATTACACCTACTATGACGGAAGAGAAGAAGCTGACAAGTTTGAAAAAAATAACGTCGTATTTGGAAAATTTTCGAAGCTAACTATAGGAAAATTCTGCCAAATTGCTTATGGGACAAAATTTATCTTAAACGATGCCAATCACCACATGAATGGATTTTCTACCTACCCTTTTTACGTCTTTGGGGAGTATGCAGAAGGATGCCCAGAATGGGGGAACTATGAGCCTGATTTTCCTAAAAAAGGCGATACCTTTATTGGCAACGATGTATGGTTTGGCCATGAATCAAAAATACTGCCAGGCGTTACAATTGGCGATGGCGCTATTATTGGGACGGCGGCAGTTGTTACCAAGGATGTCCCTCCTTACGCTATAGTTGCTGGCAACCCTGCTAAAATCATCCGCATGCGCTTTAGTAAGGAGATCATTGATCAGCTTTTAGAGATTCAATGGTGGAATTGGGATTACAGTAAAATTTCAGCTAACATCAAATACATCGTTGAAGCTGATATTGAAAAGCTTAAAGAAGCATAATATCAAAGCCGCGCAGAAGACTCATAGCTTCTGGTAGAGAAAATTTGGCTTTTTTGACTTTGTTAACTTGGGGATCAATGTCATAATTTGTAGCAGAAGAAAAATCCGCTTTAGATAAATCAGCATTATGAAAAACAGTTCCTGAAAGATCGGTTTCTTTAAAGTTTGCGGCTGCAAGATTGGTGTTTGTAAAATAACACTCTTTTAACTTGCTTCCTTCAAAAGAAGTGTTTTTCATGTTGAGGTCAGAGAAATTGCAGTATTGCAATAGGCTCTCTTTAAAAGATGCGGAGAAAAAAGTCTTTTCACACTTGAAAAAGTCGACCCCTACAATTTTACATTCTAAGAACTGCGCATCTTGAATGCGGCACCCCTCCATTTTCATTAAGCTCAGATTACAATTTTTAAATGTACAAGAAGAAAACTTGGCACTATGCAAAACAGACTCTGTAAAGTTACAGTTATAAAAATTGCAACTTACAAAAGATTGCTCTCCAAACGATTTTTTAGAGTAATCCTCTCCCTTAAAATCTTGTTCTTCCATATAATGTTTTCCTTATTGCCATAAAGTTACTTTAAAAACCAATAAGATAGCTACCGATTCGTTAAATAGGCCCCTCTCGGATATTAATCCTAAGACTCAAAGAGTAGGGTGGACGTTTTTCTGCCGCCCCAAAAATTAACCGGATGGGATAAACAGAAGGAGATTTAATAGGCAGATGCAATTACAACAAAAAAACTTAATTCTTGTGGGGCATAAGGGTGCAGGCAAAACCTATTTTGGGAAAATGCTTTCAGAGGAATGTGGCATACCCCTTATTGATACAGATGCTCTTATTGAAAAGCGCTTTCAGGGTTTAAGCTGCAGAGAAATTTCCCTTAAAATCGGAGAAGACAATTTTCGCTTAATAGAACAAGAGGTCATAGAATCTCTTGAGTGCGTAAATACCATTATTTCTGTTGGAGGCGGAGCTTTGTTAAAAGAGGGAAATTGTACAAAGCTTAGAAAACTTGGAAAACTCCTCTACCTGGAAGCTGATCAAGAGATCGTAAGAAAAAGGATGTTTAATACAGGAATCCCCTCCTTTTTAGATCCGCTTAATCTTGAGGCTTCTTTTGAAAAAATGTACGAGGAGCGTAAAAGCATCTATGAAAAGTGGTCCCATTTTAAAATCCAGATAACAAACAAACCACAGGAAGAAATTTTACGCGAACTACAAAACCATCTCCAACTAAACGACTTCGTTAGAAGAGAAGAATAACAAAGAGGGGTAAAAATTTCTCTTTCTCTCTCTTTCTTCCTCTGTGGTTTCTTGTCTCTGTGGTTAATTCTTTAGCTAACACTTGAGCTTACAAGGACTTGCATTTTTTTTAACCACAGAAGACTTGAAACCACAGAGGAAGAAAGAGGAAGAGAGAGAGAAAAAAAATATCTCTATGTTATTCTTCTCTTCTAATAACGTCTTTAAAAACTAGAAGACAAAGGGTTCTCTGATTTGCTACATTGATTCCTTACAAAGGAGTTTTATGAGTCATCCAGCTTTTAATCAATTACTAGAGATTTCAAAAAATGCGGCTCTTTTTTCATCGATGGGTCAGCTTTTAGAGTGGGACCAAGAAACGTATATGCCAGAAGGGGCTATTGACTATCGCTCGCTGCAAAGCGAGGCTTTAGCGAACTTCATTCATAAAGCAAAAACAGGACCCAAGTTTCAAAAAGCTCTAGCTAAGCTTATCGATATTGACACAGGGAAAATTCTTGATGACTCGTTAAATCCTATAGAGAAGGCTGCATTAAGGGAATGGAGAAAAGATTATATCCATTTAAAAAAGCTTCCAAGTAGCTTTGTAAAAATGTTTGCTAAAACAACATCGGAATCCCAGCACAAATGGGCCCTCGCAAAAAAGGATAATAACTTTAAAGCATTTGCCCCCTACCTAGAAAAAATTGTTAAACTTAGTCAAAAAAAAGCCGCTCTTTTAGGCTATGAGGAGCACCCCTACGATGCTCTTTTAGATCTTTATGAGCCTGGAATGAAAACCTCTTATTTAGTTCCTCTTTTTGCTAAATTAAAAGACTCTCTCACCGCTCTTCTTAAAGAAATCACTAAAAACTCTCTTCCTAATATGGATTTTTTAAACAAAAACTATGAGGGAGATAAGCAGCTAGAATTTAGTAAGCTCCTTTTAAAAAGTATGGGATTTGAGAGCACGACAAGCCGCTTAGATTTGGCTGTTCACCCTTTTTGCTCGGGCTTTCACCCTCTTGATACGCGTATGACAACGCATATCAATCCCAAAAATCCGCTCCCTTGCTTTTTTGGAGTGATTCATGAAGGAGGCCACGGACTTTATAATAGAGGGCTGCCTACTGAATATTTTGGCTCCCCTATTTGTGAGCATATCTCCTTAGGGATTGATGAAAGCCAATCAAGATGGTGGGAAACGCTCATTGGACATAGTCTTCCTTTTTGGCAGCATTTTTACCCTCTTTTACAAAAAGAATTCTCTGAAAATCTTGGAAACGTATCCATCGAAGATTTTTACCAGGCAGTCAATATTGTAAAGCCTTCTTTGATTAGAATTTATGCCGATGAAGTGACGTATAATCTTCATATCATCATCCGCTTTGAAATAGAAAAAGCTCTTATTGAAGGCTCTTTAAAGGTGAAAGATGTACCAGGTGTTTGGAATGCCAAAATGCAAGAATATTTAGGCATTACCCCTACAGGATACGCAGATGGATGCATCCAGGATATTCACTGGTCTATGGGCGGCTTTGGATATTTTCCTACCTATACCCTCGGCAATTTATATGCGGCGCAATTTTTTGAAACCTTTGAAAAACAGCACCCTAACTGGAGAGAAAAAGTTGCTAAGGGAGACCTTATTTTCATTAAAGAATGGCTTAATGAAAACATCCACAAGTTTGGTAAGCAATTCAGCTCAGAAGAAATCGCCAAAAAAGTGACTGGCCGCGCCCTAACCCAAGAACCCTACGTCGCATACCTCAGAAAAAAGTATGAAGTATGAAAGATGAAGTATGAAAAAAGAACATTTGAGTCAGTCATTGAGAAGTCGAGCGACAAAAAGAACGATATAAATGATATAATGATATGAATGATGAAGAAAGAAAAAGATGATGATTTTCTTTGTCCCATTAGGGACTATGGCACGTAGCCAGGGTGTGACGAAGGAACCCCTGGATGATATAGACCAAAAATCGCGCTCCATAGGAGCGCAGGAATCATTACCTTAGAAATACATTTTTGCAGCTTTCTTCTTGCCCCTGCACTCCTAACGGAGTGCGATTTTGGGTTCTATGCCTTCCAGGGGTTCCTTCGTCACACCCTGGCTACGTGCCATAGTCCCTAATGGGACAAAGAAACTCCTTATCTTTTTTCTTTCTTCATCCTGTATATCCTGCCCTATCTTGTCCATCTTGTTAATTCTCTCTCTCTCTTTCTTCCTCTGTGGTTTCTTCCCTCTGTGGTTTATCTTTTGCTAAGTCGTTTGCCTACTGGGGTTAGCAAAAGATAAACCACAGAGGGAAGAAACCACAGAGGAAGAAAGAGAGAATAAAAAAACTCTCTTTGTTTAAAATAAAAAGGCCTTTGGGAAATGCATCCCAAAGGCCCATATCAACAAGGAGGAAAAAAAATTGTAACGATTAACGTTTAGAGAACTGGAAGCGCTTACGAGCACCAGCAAGACCGTATTTCTTACGCTCGCGTTTACGAGGGTCTCTTGTTAAGTAACCAACAGCTTTAAGATTTGGTCTTCTTGTCTCGTCTTCGCCACAAAGAGCTCTGGAAATGCCCAAACGTGTAGCAATCACTTGACCTTGAATACCGCCCCCTTTAACACGCACGATGAGGTCGTAACCTTCTAACGAGGCGCATTTTTCGATAGGGGATAAAATCGCTTTACGCTGAATTTCTAAAGGAAAGTACTCTTCAAATTTACGTCCATTGACATCAATTTTACCTGTACCTGGTCTCATACGTACGGAAGCTACAGCAGTTTTTCTTCTTCCTGTACCAAGATGTTCTTTTTGCATAGATCCTACTTAAATAAGAGGTTAAATATTAGCTGAAACTGGTTGTTGTGCAATCATATCATGTTTGTCACCAGCAAAGATACGCAATTTTTTCATTTGCGCTTCTGTAAGTCTTGTTTTTGGCATCATTCCTTTTACAGCATGACGAATGATATAGTCAGGCTTTTTAGCTTGCATTACGCGATAAGGAATTTCACGCATACCGCTCATAGCGCCTGTGTGATAACGATAAATTTTTTGCGCTTCTTTAGCACCTGTAACTTGAATTTTCTCTGCGTTAATGATAATTACGCCATCGCCGGTATCAACGTGAGGAGTAAATTCTGTTTTGTGCTTGCCTCTTAAGATTTTCGCAACTTCAGATGCAAAACGGCCAAGCGTTTTACCGCTAGCGTCTAGCAAAATCCACTTACGTGCATTAAGAGCTTGTTCTTTTGTGAGAAGCGTTGTTGTATTTTTCTTTGGGTTCATAAACCAGTCCAGTCCTAAAATTTAAAGATAAGCGATAGCATATTCTAACACCTCTTTTTTTGCGAGCCTTATTTTCATTTCAGTTTCAAAATTCTCAGCTTGATAAAAGATAGGGTGTAGAGTAAAATTTCGCCCAAAGAATAACTTAAAGAAACTTTACCATGCAAGAACCAAAAAATTTTTTTATACGCACCTATGGCTGCCAGATGAATGAGCTCGATACCGAGATCATGGTGGGACAGCTAGAAAAAAGAGGATTAAAACGCACTCAAGACGAAGAGCTTGCCGATCTTTTAATCTTTAACACATGCTCAATTAGAGACTTAGCGGAAAGAAAAGTCATGGGAAAGTTGGGGCAATTAGGCAGGCCTAAAAGCAGAAAATCCATTATTGGTGTTACAGGCTGCATGGCCATGGCTAAAAAAGAAACTTTATTCCGCAAGCTGCCCCATGTCAATTTTGTCCTAGGAACAAATAATATTAGCGATTTGAATAACGTCCTAGATGAAGTGCTAGAGACGGGCAGGCAAACCATTAAAACAGATGATCAGTTTGAAGAAAATCTAGACTATCTGATTGCTAAAAGGGATGACACCGTAAAAGCCTATGTTTCCATTATCCGAGGCTGCGATAAGTTTTGTACCTACTGCGTAGTTCCCTATACAAGAGGACAAGAAGTTTCAAGGCCCCCTCTTAGCATTGAAGAGGAATGCAGAAGGCTAGCTTCTGAGGGGTATAAAGAGATCACGCTTCTTGGGCAAAATGTAAATAGCTACGGTAAAGATAAGCCGGAGTGGAACTGTCTTTTCCATGATCTTCTTTATAGACTAGACAAGATCCCTGGAATCGAAAGGATTCGCTTCATGACAAGTCATCCTGTAGATATCACTCTCGATCTTATGCAAGCCATCCGCGATTTACCTTCTGTCTGCGAATTTGTGCACTTCCCCATTCAAGCTGGATCAAACCGGATTTTAAAAAAGATGCACCGCCTTTATACGGTAGAAAAATATCTCGAAAAGGTTTCCCTTTTAAAAGAAACAGTACCAAATGTTTCTCTTGGAACAGATATTATTGTGGGCTTCCCTACAGAAACAGAAGAAGAGTTTCAGCAAACCTACGATATCTTTAAGCAGATCCGCTATTCTGTAGGCTTTATCTTTTCTTATAGCGCGCGAAAAGGGACTCCAGCGTTTCGCTGGGTAGATGATATTCCTGAAGAGGTTAAGCAAGAAAGACTCCAAAGACTTCTTAGTTTACAGCAAGAGATTTGTGTAGAAGAGCGCCAAGACATGCTAGGAAGTGTTGTAGAAGTGCTTGTAGAGAAAAGAAAAACGCAAGAAATTCACCTCAAAGGGCGCTCAAGATGCTGGAAAAACGTAGCATTTGGAGGAGATGAGAGCCTTATAGGAACTCTACAAAAAGTAAAAGTCCATAGCTACAGCAACCAAACCCTCATCGGAGACCTCGTTACTACCACCGAGACAAGTCCCCTAATCCTCCTCTAACAAAGAGAAATTTTTTCTTTTCTCTTTCTTCCTCTGTGGTTTCTTGTCTCCCTCCCGTGCCCGTGTGCGTGCCCGTGCCCGTGCCCGAGTTGATGTTATTGATAGGCAAGCGCAAGAAAACAAACAACGTCAAATCGGGCACGGGCACGGGCACGCACACGGGCACGGGAGGGAGACAAGAAACCACAGAGGAAGAAAGAGAGAGGATAAAAGATTTTCCTCTCTGTTAATATTATTTTTTGAGGAGTTTGCCCATTGCAAGGCCAGCTAAGAACCAAGCGATTACTAGGTCTAGCATCATGAGGAGCGTTGCGACTGCTGGATAGCCCATCCAATTCCAAGCTGGGAGCTCGCCTACGATGGCTGCAAATAATCCCATGACTGTAATAAAGGTCACTTTCTTTCTGTAGTTGAATCCTTTTGTCTGAGAGACGAGCCAAGCTATGATGTAAGCTGCTATTAGCTGAATTACTAAAGAGATTGCAAGAGGCTTAAACGAGTTGTAGTCCATGCCCTCAGGTCTTACAACAGTAAAAATATAAGGCTTTACTTCTGAATTATTTGATTGTGCAGGAAGAAAATAAAGTCCTCCATCTCGTGTATTTTCTGTAATGACTTTAGCTACTTGGTTAGGATTTGAGAAAAACTGCATGCCTGATTTATGCCAGGGAAGCACTGTCCAAGAAATGACCATCCAAATAAAAACAATCACTCCGCCTGCAATTGCAGACTTAACTAATGATTTATTCATACTACCTCTCCTTTTTGGTTTAGGGGTAAAATTTTATTTATATAAAATTTCCCTCTTTCAAAGCAATTTTTTTATTTTGAAAAACAAACAAAATCTCTTTAAACTCTTCCCAAGAGAAAGGAAATTTCAACATGACAGAGACAACATCGATACTCAGCCACACACCTGATTTATATACACAAGCTCTTGATTCTTACTATACAGAAAGCCGCCTCAATAAAGTGCGTTACCAGAACTATCAAAAGGAAAGGGCTCTCGCTTTTGCCTGCACAGATTTAGATGCACCTTGCGAATCAAAAACTTGGCTAACAGGATGTGCTTCTCTTATTTTCTGCCTCCCTTACTGGGCCGTCCACTCTTGTTTCATGTGGGAAACCAAAAGGAGGATTAAACCTGAAATAGAAAGAACACCTTCACCTATTCAAATAGATCAAAAAAGAGTGCTTAGATCGCTAGAAAGTTTTCCTGACTTTATTAAAGAGCCATTGAATGTTTATCAACAAGTTGCTGACCTTGCAAAGCAGGGCGTTGGATATTATAAAAAGGCATTTAATAAACACCTTGATCATACAATTGAAATCACAAAAAACGGGCACATTTTTTTACATTCAAAAAAACTTCTAGGTACGGGCACTTTTGGAGTAGTGAAACTTAGCATTGAACTCTATCGAGGAGGCCTTTTTGCGCGCAAAACCTCTAAAGAAATAAACCAAAATCACCTTAAAAAGGAAATTTCCATCTATGACAAACTTAAAGGATTAGAAGGAATTCCCCTTTGCGTGCATAAAGCAGAGTTTGTCTCACAAAAGGGGTTTAAGAAACTAGAGTTTCTCATTCCTTATTTTCCAAAAAAAATAGAGGATTTAAAAGATCTTCCTGAAGCTACAAAAGAATGTATTTTGCAAAAGCTTGAGGAAATTATCAGGAGCGTGCATAAAAAAGGGGTTGCACATAACGATATTTCCTTAAGAAATACGCTTCTTTCAGAAGATAACAAACCTTATATCATTGACTTTGGTCAGGCTGTTTTAAAACAGCATCTCCCTGATTTAGAATGGGAATTACATAAAAACATCGACATCGCCTACATTAGCACAATGGCAGTGTCTTTCTCTTCTTTAACTCGAGTTTAAAGTAAGTCCTTAAATTCTTTTTCAGAGAGGATGGCAACTTTAAGTTCTTTTGCTTTATCAAGTTTTGAGCCGGCTTCTTCTCCTGCAAGAAGGTAGTCGGTGTTTTTGCTTACAGAGCCTATGACTTTGCCTCCCCTTTCTTTAATGAGGGCTGTAGCAACCGACCGGGGGAATTCAGAAAGAGTGCCAGTAAGGACAAAGCTTTTTCCATAGAACGGATGGTCTTTATTTATCTTAATCTTCACCGCATGGGGTTTGACGCCCTCAGCATAGAGTTTTTCTATCTCTTTTAAGTGAGAGGGCTCTTGAAAATAGGCAATAATAGAATCGGCCATTTTTTCTCCTATCCCCTCAATCTCTAAAAGCTCATCTTTTGTCATCTTAGCTAAATGCTCAATACTTCCTGATCTATCTGCAAGAAGCTCAGCTGTTCCCTCGCCTATATGCTTAATCCCTAAAGCTAAAATAAAGCGGGAAAGGGAAACCTCTTTAGCTTTTTCAATGCTCTCTAATAGGTTTTTAATAGATTTTTCTTTAAAGCCCTCGAGCTGAACCAAATCCGTTTCAGTGAGAGCAAAAATATCGGAAACATTTGTCACAAGGCCTTTAAGAACAAGCTGCTCTACAACTTTTTCTCCTAAGTGCGCAATATCAAGGGCATCTTTACTTACAAAGTAAGCCACTCTTCTAAGCCTTTGCTCTATACAATCTTTATTTATACAGCGGTAAGCAACCTCTCCTTCTTCATGCACAATGTGGCTTCCACAAGCAGGGCACGTTTTGGGCATTTTCCAGGGATGTGTTCCATGAGGTCTTTTCTTATGATCTACCTCTACAACCTTAGGAATAACATCCCCTCCCTTCTCAATAATGACGTGGTCTCCAATACGGATATCTTTTCTTTCCACCTCTTCTTGATTATGCAACGTAGCTCTTGAAATGGTGCTTCCAGCCAAAAGAACGGGCTCTAGCTCTGCTACAGGTGTTAGAACACCTGTGCGTCCTACTTGAACAGTAATGTCTTTAATGCGCGTTTCTGCTTGCTCAGGAGCAAATTTGTAGGCAACAGCAAAGCGAGGAGATTTTCCTGTAGTTCCTAGCATGGGATGATAGCGCAGTTCATTGACTTTAATCACCACTCCATCAATATCGAAGGGTAGCATTTTACGCGCAGCTTCAATTTTTTCAGCAAAGGTTAGAATATCTTCTGCCGTATGGCAAAGAGCGATATGCTCTTTAAGAAAAGAAGGAAGTTCACAAGCTTTTAAAAAGGCATGCACTTCAAACTGGGTTTCTATAGAAGCTGTAGACTCTTCTGCAAGGCCATAAAAAACACAAGATAGCTTTCTTGTGCCAACTTCCTTGGGATCTAAAAGTTTTAAAGCGCCAGCTGTCGCATTACGCGGATTTGCATAGGGCTCTTCTCCTGCTTCTTCTTTTTTAAGGTTAAGAGATTGAAACACTTTATGCGTCATAAATACTTCCCCGCGTATTTCAAGAACATCCGGAATAGGAGAGATATCAAGCTCTAAAGGAAGAGTAAGAATTGTTTTCATATTTGCTGTGACATCATCACCCTTTTTCCCATCACCTCTAGTGAGCGCGCGCACATACTTCCCTTTTTCATAGCGCACAGAAACAGCTACCCCATCCATTTTTAATTCGGCGCAAAAAGGAATATCTTTTTTCTCTAAAAGCTTATGAACTCTTTTAATAAAATCTTCGAGTTCTTCTTTGGAATAGGTATTTGCAAGGGAAAGCATGGGATTTGTATGCGAGACTTGGGAAAACCCGGATCTTAAAGGATCGCCCACTCTTTGAGTGGGTGAGCTAGAGGATACCCATTCAGGATGGGCTTTTTCCATAGCTTCTAATTTTTTATAAAGCTGATCATAGGCGTAGTCGGTAATCTCTGGGGTAGCCTCTAAATAATAGAGCTTATCGTGCCTTTTAATCTCTTCTATGAGTTCTTCATATTCATGCTTAGTATACAAACTCCACCTCAAAAATCATCGTTGCTAAAGGAGCTAGGGTAATTTTGCACCCAACAGAGCTTCCTTTATGATCATAGATAATATGAGTTTCCGTATTTACTTTTCCAGAGCCACCAAACATTTCGTGGTCGGTATTAAAAACTTCCCTGATTTTACATACATTTTGAAGACGCACAAAATAATCATAAAAAAAGCTCGGAGTAAAGTTATGCACACAAAAAAGAAGAGAAGAGGAGCTTTTTCTTAAGTAGCTAATAACTGAGTTCTTATAATCAGAAAAGTCCACCCATTCAAAACCGCTGGAATCAAAATCTCTTTCCCAAAGAGCGCTATTTTTTAAATAAAAGTGATTCATTTCTTTAATGCATGTTTGTAAATTTTTATGGGGGAAAAAGCGGAGTAAATCCCACTCAACTTCGCGAGCAGAGTTCCACTCGTTCCACTGCCCGAGCTCCCCTCCCATAAAAAGAAGTTTTTTTCCTGGTTGGCACATCATGTAACTATATAAAAGACGCACATTGGCAAATTGCTGCCATGCATCGCCTGGCATTTTAGAAATTAAACTTTTTTTCTCATGAACTACTTCATCATGAGAAAGAACTAAAATAAATTTTTCTGAAAAGGCATAAACAAGACCAAATGTCAGTTCATTATGATGATGCAGCCTAAATAAAGGATCGGTATGAAAATACTTTAACGTATCATTCATCCATCCCATATTCCATTTAAGATCAAATCCAAGCCCTCCATTTTGTAGAGGATGAGAAACGCCTGTAAAGGAAGTAGATTCTTCAGCGCACATGATAACGCCTTTGACTCTCTCATGCACAACAGAGTTTAAATGCTTAATAAATTCAATAGCCTCTAAATTTTCATTTCTGCCGTAGATATTAGGAAGCCACTCCCCTTCTTTTCTTCCATAATCGAGGTAAAGCATCGATGCTACAGCATCTACCCTAAACCCATCGATGTGCATCCTTTCTAACCAAAAAAGAGCGCTTGCAATAAGAAAATTAGAAACCTCATATCTGCTATAATTAAAGATGTAGGTATTCCAATGAGGATGAAACCCTTTTCTTGGATCGGCATGTTCATACAAATACGACCCATCAAAACGCGCAAGAGAAAAATTATCCACAGGGAAATGGGCAGGAACCCAATCTAAAAGAATGCCAATATTATTTTGATGTAAGTAGTTGACGAAATACTGAAAATCGGCCGGTGTTCCATAGCGGCTTGTAGAAGCAAAAAAACCTGTTACCTGATATCCCCACGATTCATCTAAAGGATGCTCCATTACAGGCATGAGCTCAACATGCGTAAAATGCATCTCCGTGCAGTAAGAGGTAAGCATATGCGCAATTTCTCTATAGTTTAAAAAGCCACTCGGGCCTCTTTTCCAAGAACCTAAGTGAAGTTCATAGACATTCATGGGAGTATTGAGATTTTTCACCTTGCGCTTTTCCATCCATTCCTGATCGGTCCATGTATAAACACTTGTATCAAATACAATGGAAGCCGTATCTGGTCTCATTTGACTATAAAATGCAAAAGGATCGGATTTTAAAAGAACGTGCCCCTCAGGTGTGCGGATTTCAAACTTATATTTTTCTCCGCTTCCTATTCCCGGAATAAAAAGCTCCCAAACACCTGAGCCAAAAGCGCGCATAGGATTTATACGTCCGTCCCAAAAATTAAAATCTCCTACAAGGGAAACAGCTACTGCATTAGGCGCCCATACAGCAAATTTTGTCCCATTGCACCCTTGATGCACAGCCACTTTCGCACCCAGCATATTATAAAGCTCATAATGCACTCCTCTTGCAAAAAGATGCAGGTCAAGCTCTCCCATTGTGGGATAAAAGGCGTAAGGATCATTCGCTATTAGACCGCTCGCATGAAAGATGCGGTAATCGTGAAGCGTTGTAGATAAAGGAGCCTCGCACTCAAAAAGTCCTTCTTCATTAACTTTTTTAGCTTCAACAATCTTGCCAAAGAGCTCAAGATGCAGCGTTTTAGCCCCTGGCTGCCAAAGCCTTATCACTTTTGATGTATCATTAAGAGAGTGAAGTCCGAGTAGCGTATGAGGATCATGCGTCTCTCTAAGAGAAGCCTTGTAAGGCTTAAGTTTTGTATCTGCAAACATAGATCTTCCTCTTTTCCTCCCTTATGACATTTTCCACAAAAATGAGGAAGCAAGAAAGAAAAACAAAGAAGATAGCAAAAGCTAATGTGGCTTTTATTCAACGCAAAGGCGCTAAGGGGGAGAAGACGCAAAGGTAAGAAGAGAAGGGATAAATACAGTGCGAAAAAGTAGCACTGTATTTATCCCTTCTCTTCTTACCTACGATTTAAAGTAAAAGAAAAAGATGAAGTTACAAACCATTTACTACACGGCAAATGCCATCTTTGAGCTGTGTTCTGCCAAAATTAAGAAGAAGCCCCAACTTTTTGCGACTCAAACGTAAATAAGTTAGCAATTGGGCTTGGTATATAGGATTATCTAGTTCTGTTGCTTTGATTTCAATAATCACCTTATTCTCAACTAAAACATCCAAAAAGAGAGAACCGGTAATTAATACACCTTTGTATTTGACAGGAACAATTAATTGCCTTTCGCATTGTAATCCCTGCAATGACAATTCATGACAAAGCGCCTCTTCATAAATACTCTCAAGTAAGCCTGGGCCACCTAAAACGCGGTGAGTTTCAATAGCTGCCCCAATGATTTTTTTAGAAATTTCATCTTCCATAGTCCGAAAATGATATAACAAATAATATTTTTTGCATAGAACTGTTAGATTTTTTCTTTGAATTTAACTTTAAAAATGTAGACGAAGAGAGAAGAGATAAATACAGCTCGACTTTGTCGAGCTGTATTTATCTCTTCTCTCTTCGTCTTTGCGTCTTCTCTCCCTCATAGCGTCTTTGCGTTGAATAAAAGCCAAGTTAGCTTTAGGCGCAGGCTATTCTTCGAAGTGGTCGAGGTAGAGGGTTTTGCTTGGGTGGAGATGGAGGGTGGCAGGGGTTTCCAGGGTAAGGCCTTTGTCTTTCATGCTTTTTCTTATACGGAAGCGCTTGATGGATTTTTGTAGGATGAGGGTTTTTGTGGAGGCTTCAGAGGAGCGGATAATCACTTTTTGTAAAAGCTTTTTGGACCACTCCATATCTATAAGATCGTTTGTTTTTGTCTTCAGGTTAATGAAGCGACCAGCATGGAATTCGGGAGGTAAAACCGGTAAAAGGAAAATCTTTTGCTCTTCTTCTTTAAAAAATAGGGACTTAATGAGTCTTGCTCCTTCTTTAAGTAAAATAAGAGGAGAAAGATCTTGAGGTACATCAGAAATTGGACAAAGACCTAAATGACTCAAGTCACTTAGGCGAGGTGTTAAAATGCCTTGGAAGCCCGCATGGAAAAGATTTGTAAAGGCTGGAACAAGGGCGTTTTTTTCCTTTTCGTTTATAAGGCTCTCGCATAGGTAAAGGAGGGTTAAGGTACCTACTGGCTTATGCTCAATTTTAACTTCTGGAAGAAAAGCGCTTATTTTAAGCCATACGGGGAAAATTTCTTTTAGATCTGCTCTTCTTTTTACCAAGTCCCAATCTTGCGATTTATGCATTCCTAAAGACAGGCGTTCCACTGTAGGAGAAGATTCTTTGGAATCCCAAGGGATAAAGAAGTTTTCGCCTGCAGTAAAGGTAAAGGATTTGTCTTGAAATGTAAGAGTAATGCCATTTTCTGGGCACTTTTTAAAGAAAAGCTCTATCCCCTTGTCTATTTTTCGAATGAAGTAGCGGAAGTATCCTTGCTTTGCATGGGCAAAAACAGAAACTTCTCCTCTTTCTAAATCTTGTTCTACAGTAAAGCCTGTTAGAGGACCTAGCAGGTTAAAGTCTAGAGCTTGGGATTCTATTTTAAGACGGGTTGGGAATACTTGGAGCTCGAGTACGCTTTGAGGAAGAAGGAGGCTTATCCCTGGAGTGTGAGAAAAAGGGTGTAAACGCGAAGCGATGTTAATCTGCATGGACTCCTATTAGGGCATCTGGTTCATTTGTTAATAATTTTACCTGAATCAAGTCATTAGACTTTAGATTTCCTAAGGGAATGTAGACGGGAAGAAAATTTTCTGTATGGCCAAAAATATAACCTGGGCGGGAGGCGTCTTCACTTTCTAAAAGAACTTTCATGGTTCTTCCAAGATACGCATTTCTTAATTCAAAGCCCACCTCTTCTGTAAGGCGCAAAACCTCTTGCTTACGTCTTGCAATCACATCTTTAGGAACTTGGTTAGGATAAAGGGCAGCTCTTGTTCTCTCTCTTGGGCTATAGGGGAACATATGGACTTTAGCAAAACGAATTTCTCTAACAAGAGAAAGAGTGTCTTGAAAATCTTCTTCTGTTTCTCCAGGAAAGCCTACAATGATATCTGTTGTAAAGGTAAAATCTGGGCTTGCTTTTTTTAGGCGCTCTATCGTTTCTAAAAAGATCTGGCGCGTATATTTTCTGTTCATTCTTTTAAGAATCACATTTGAGCCCGATTGCAGTACAATATGCATCGATTGGCAAGTTTTTTTGCCCTCAAGAATGGCTCCTGCTAAATCTTCATCTACTTCATCAGCGTCTATAGAAGAAACGCGCAGCCTTTCAAGGCCAGGTATCAGATCTACTTGTCTTACTAAATCTGCTAAGCGTTGCTCTCCATCTTCAAAATCCCCAATATTAATCCCTGTAAGAACAACTTCTTTTTTGCCCGATGCGATAAGGCCTTCAATTTCTTTTAAAATATCGGGCGTTGTCCTAGAGCGCGATCTGCCTCTTACATAAGGAATAATGCAGTAGGTGCAAAAAGAGTTGCAGCCGTCTTGGACTTTAACAAAAGAGCGTGTGTGTGCAGAGAAATTTTCAATAGCAAATTCAGGAATTTCAACTTCTGGGAATACAAAAGATAAAAGATTTTCTTTATCTTTATTAGAAATTACATGGGAGACATTAGGTAAATTGACAAGCTCAGCAGGCGTTCTTTCAGCAAGACAGCCTGTGACAACAATTTTTGATCCGGGATTATCTCTTGCCAAATGCCTAATTTGGTAGCGGCTTGAGCTATCGGCCGACTCTGTGACTGTGCAGGTATTTACAATGCAAAGCTCAGCTTCCTCGTCCTCTTTAGCCTCAACATAGCCCATTTTCTTAAGCTGGTCAGTGTAAGCCTGCGATTCATACTGGTTTGTTCTGCAGCCTAAGGTCACCACCTTAAATTTTTTACTACTCTCCACAAAATCCCTATATTTTGAGAAGAATTATGCAAGAAACGTTGAAGCTTTGCAAGAAAACTCTCTCCCCTAAATCATTCTTTGAAAGTATTCTCAAAAACCTCAAAAAAGCATGTTCATTTTTTAATAAAAACATTTTGTAAAAAATCACAATAAAATGATAAAATGTTTTATTAATTAAAACTAATATTGAGGAAAATCATGAGTTCAATATCAATTAACAATGAATCACGCAGGCATGTTCACAAAACACCCCATCAGACTTTGATTTTGTCAAGACAACAAATCGAACAGTCTAGCACGATCCCTTCAGTTAATAAGCTACAAAACACTTTAAACGCAGAGGGATCTTCTGATTCCACAAGATATTTTCCAAGTATGCTGCTAACTTCTTTTGAGATAGTCTCATGCGTATATGTAGAATAACAAAATGCTTCTGCTAAATCCTTAATAATTAAATCCCTAAACCAAAAACCCGCAAAATAAGGACGTAGAAATGAAGCACAAATGCGAAATTCCAAATAATCTTCCAGGCCTTCAGCGATCTCCGTCTTGTGGCGAAACGCATATCCAACGGGCCAGGGAGATGGGGATGAGGCAGTAGAAAAAACACACAGTCCATTTACTTTAGAAGTAAAGGAACCATGTCCTAAAAAAGTTTTATGAGACAACCCCCATAACGGCTTAAAAATAAAAGAGGCGCCCCCATTTTTCCCCACTTCGTTTCCTATGCGGGAAATAGATTTTTGCGCAAACGCCAAATTAGAAGAAGAAAAAGATTCGACTTTGCCCCAAGAAGATAAAGATCCAACTGCAAACCTAACAGAACTTATTGCCATATAAACTCCTCAAAAAGAGAAAGCTTAAACCGACTAAATCATTCATTGCAAATAATTTCCACTCCCCAATAAAATACCAATATTTTTAACAAAAAAAATACATGATAGAAGCAATTAAATCAGCTTATCAAGCACCTCATTTGACGGGGTCGCCCTTTACACTTCCTTCTCGAACATGTTATTCCTTTTTTTCTTCTAAAGCTCTTGAATCTTCAAATGGATGGGAAAAAGTGGCTTGGCAAGTAGCTCATATTATCACCGGCATTTTTATTTATCCTCTTGCTTCCCTTCCTAGCCTTATAGGGACAGTGATTAATCTTTTATATAAAAGTAAGCCGGTTAACCCTTCAAATCATTTACGCAATGCACCCTACACCTTCTGGCAAAAAATCTGGGGAGCTAATAAAACTTTAGCAATCCTTGAAAATCCAATCTCGAAGCACTTAGAAACTCTTAGAATTTTAGCAACCTTAAAAACTAGAATATATGTAGGAGGCTGCAGTTACTCGAGTAATGATAGAAGTTATAAAAAACAGCAAGCACTCAGTTTTATTATTTACAAAAATTTTTCCAAAGAAAACGAAAATCTTATGTTTAATACTATTGATTTATTTTGTAGACAATACTGCATTAAACTCGATTGCTATGACTTCAACGCTATTGTAATAAGCGAACCTGCCAAGCTGAACGGTAACATGTCAGAGGCCATATGTCGATTAGACATCTTCATCCCCGATTCACTCCAACTAAAAAATGATCCTGAAAGCCCCTTTTGCATCACCTCCGCCGCCCAGCCTCTACTCACTTAAGCAAAACCGTTCTAAAATGTTTTATCTTATGTGGAGATACTACAATAAAGAAAAATACAAGCAATCCCTCATTTCATCTATATTAGCCTTCATTGGTTTAATCACCCTTATAATAATAATACTTAAGGCTGTTTCAGCCTTTAAATAAATGATTACTGCTATCAAAGAACGCTATGGTGTTTTTTGTTTTAAGGCCTCATTTTTCACAATTTTTAAAGCCTCTTCATAAGGCTCTTCAAATAAATCTTCAAGATTCTCTGTCTTAGGGTCTTCATGACAATAAACAAGCAGATTTCGAGCCTGGAAAGCCAAAGCAACGCTACCATCCGAGTATCTTGTATTATCTTTTTTTCTAAAAGCGACCGATATATAGGCTCGATCAGCTTTAACCGGGTATTCCCTTAAGTAGGGTCTAAGCTTCTCATGTTCATTGATTTTTTTTACCAGTTTTTCAGTTCCCTTTACTTCGATTTCCCTAGCCTCTTTGATCGTTCCTTTTCTATAGGCTATAAAATTTAATTCTATTTCTTCTACATCATTGGGCATTCTGCCTCCACCTCCTATGTACACTAAGTCGAACTCTTTTTGCATTTCAGCCCCCGTAGACTTGGTGATTTCGCTTACATATTTGAGATAAGGAGCGGGTACATAAACTGCATTGATTGGCTTCATTCCAAGCAATAGGAATAAAACAGAAAAAATAATTTTAAATCGTACAATTCTCATAAAATCCTATCTCTGTTCTTAAATCTTTAATTCATCACCTGCTGATATTTTAATGCTCGTTTTTCACAATTTTTAAGGCCTCCTCATAAGATTCTTGAAATAAAGGTTCCAGATTTTCTGTATTAGGATTTTCTTGCCGATAAAAAAGAGAATTCCGCGCCTGGAAAGCCAAAGCAACGCTACCATCTGAGTATCTTGTATTATCTTTTTTTCTAAAAGCAACTGATATATAAGCTCGATCAGCTTTAACCGGGTATTCCCTTAAGTAGGGTCTAAGATTCTCATGTTCATTGATTTTTTTTACCAGTTTTTCAGTTCCCGTTACTTCGATTTCCCTAGCCTCTTTGATCGTTCCTTTTCTATAGGCTATAAATTTTAAATCTATTTCCTCTACATCATTGGGCATTCTGCCCCCGCCTCCTATATATACCAAATCAAACTCTTTTTCCATTTCAGCCCCTGTAGACTTAGTGATTTCGCTTACATATTTGAGATAGGGTGCTGGTACATAAACTGCGTTCATTGGCTTCATTCCAACCAACAAGAATAAAACAAAAAAAATCATTTTAACGCATATAATTCTCATGAAATCCTACTTTTGTTCTTAAATCATCAATTTGATCACTTACAGCTTTTTGAAGGGTTGCTTTCATAAAGCCATGATCGCGTACCCAAAAAGTCCAATCTTTCTTGTTAGTTATACATTGAAGTATTTGTATATCATAATTTGGATTATCAAGAAAGGGCATGCCATGTCTTCTTGTTGCATCATCTTGTGATGAATAAACATTTACTGCATAGTTAGCAAAGTCTATAGGAATAGGATGAGCTGGAGCTGCCGCAAATGAATACAAATGCTTCTTCATTAATTGTTGTTCTTCAGGAGTCATTCCTTCAATAGCTCGATATTCAATAAGGCCTCCCTCACTGTGGGCTATATGTAACCAAAGAAGATTGGGGTTAATTTTATCCAAAGTGGAAGCTATGGCTACCATAAACTGACGTGTTTGGATAATAACCGGAGTTTCTACCCCCATCATTTCTTGTTGAACTCTAACAGAATCGAAACCAACTCCAAGACATTTATTATGTAAACAAACAAGTAATGTCCCTTCTGGAATTTTATCAAAAATGGATTTACCCATGTCCGATAACTCTCTAAGACTTGTAAAAATTCCATTTTGAAGGGTGATGAGACCAAATGTTTTCCCCTCTTGAGGCATAACCTCGATAAAATGATTAGACATATTAACTTTGCCAACCCGAAGCTCTTCCGGCGTAAAAAGGAGTTTAAGGCATGTTTTACTAAAGAGAATAGCGTCAGGATTCGGATGAGGGCCTCTTTGATTAATTTGACAACGGAGACCTCCATTAGCATCAAGCATTCGTGTGATGGGAGGCAAATATATTTCAAGATCTAAGGGGAAATTTAAATCAGCATTTAGACCAAATAAATCAAGGCGGTTTGTGGGACTATTGTGTGCATAAGCATAAAGATTGGGCCCATCTGCAAAACCCATAGGATCGGGAGTAAGCCAACGACCCAAAGAAGGGTCATAAAACCATTTACCAAAAAAAATGAGGCCTTCATCTAATCTTTTGGAACAAAATCTCCATGGAGATAGAGGAGATAGGGTTAACTCTTTTCCAAAAGCAGTAAATGTATTTATTTCAGCAATAGAACCATCTGGATTGATAAGAGATGTGATATTGCCAAAAAAATCGTGCAAAGGTGCATAAGTCACACCGTTAAGCTCTAGAGCAATAGCTGCTCCAATATCTCCTTTTAACCCGAGACCTAGGACTTTTAGCTGAAGAATTTGCTTTTGCTCGTTAACAACCCCTATTTCATAATCTCTATCATAAAGATAGAGGACATTGTCTAGTTTTTGCCAATCATTTTGAGTATAGATATATATTTCTTTCGCAAGAAGGCGGGAAAAAGGATCATAAATATAGCGAACTTTCCTTCCTTCTTGAGTAATAGATGTTAGGCGACCCAGAGGATCATATGTGTAGTTAGTCTTTTCTACTTCAGATATTTTTTGTAAAGGATTACCATTTAAATCATAGATTAGTTGAAATTCAGAGGTAGAAAGAAGTTCATTCTTATTATTTGTTTCTCCATCTAAAGGATTGCCAAGCGAATCAAAATGATATTTTAGAGTCCCCTCCTCAGTAAGTTGGTTTAATGGATCATGTGCATACCGTTTATTTCCCAAAAGAGAGCTTTGTACTTCTAAAACAAGACCTGAAGGGCCGTAGGCTATTTTGTTAGTCATGTAAGAACATTCTTGATAGATCGGGCGTTCTAGAAGGTCATGCGCTGTTTGAGTAGTGGCTATATTATAAATAAGATTTTCTTTTACCACATGTCCATTTGGATCAAATGCGCTATATTCATGAGTATAAAAAAAATCATCTTGAGAAGAATACCTAGAAACAGAAGTAAGATGAGCACCGGTATAGCTATAACGAATGGAAGACATATCAGGCAAAGCAAAGAGGGTACATCTCCCCAAAAGATCGTACTCCCATCTATACGTAAAACCTAAGGGATTTGTCTCTTCTATCAGTTCTCCAAAAGAATTATAAGTTCTTAAAAGCTTCGTTTTTTGAATAAGATCATGTATTTCTATAGGATTTCTATTTTCCCCATAGAAATATTGATAATGAATTTCCTCATTAGAGCTTTTGAGCTCTAAAAGACGATCTAATCCATCATAGGAATAAAAAAGGGATATCCCACTTGGTAAAGTGCGTTTCACTAAACGACCCTTTGTGTCATAGAAAAAATGAGTTATTTTCCCCTCCGCTTCTATTTCCTTTATTACACGGCCAAGCAGGTCATATTCCCAGGCTACGGTAATAGCTTTTATCGGGGTATCCCGTTCATAAACAGTTGAAATTCGCTTTGATTTATTGCCTGACTTATCGTAAAAAACCTCTTCTTTAGAACAAGTTCTTCCCTCAGGATTTTTCTGTTCTGTCAAAACAATCCGGTTACAAGCATCATACGTATCTAGGGAACGATTTCCAAGAGGATCAATGGTTGTTTTCTGCAGAATTTTTTGATTTAAATCATTTCGCACATTTTCGCTGTAAAGAAATTGGGTAAGGTTATTTAAAGGGTCCTTATGTGTAATTAATCGACCTTCTTCATCATAAGTGAAATGGTCAATTGACTCTCCTTGTGAAGTTTTTCTAAGGGCTTTTATTTTTCTTCCTTCATTATCATAGAAAAAGAGGGTGTAATTTTCGATATTGTGATTTGTCCCCTCTTCCCACTTTTCAAGGACTTTCCCTTCAATATCGTATTTTTCTATGTAAGAAATATCCCCTCTTGTTGTTTTTTCTAAAAAGCCTAAAGAATCGTAAGTAAATATAATTTTTCGTCCCATTGCCTCTTCTGCAGTTTTTCTTCCAGCCCCATCATAATTAAAAGTTGTTGTAAGTCCTTCAGAATTGGTATAGGAAAGGAGGCGAAAAGAATTATAACTCCAGATTTCCTTGCTTAAGATTTGTTTTTGTTTAGAGTAGGTAATTTGAGATGTAATTCTTTGAAATGGGTCGTAAGTATAATGGGTTTCTGTCCCTTCGGAGTAAATTGTTTGGGCTAGGGTTCCATTTTTGTTATAACGATGATGAATTTCTGAGTCATCCGGATGAATAATTCTAATCGGCTTTCCAAGAGTATTATAAGAAGTTTTTGTGGTTTCCCCTTTAGGTGCTTTTGAAAAAACAAGATTTCCTTGGAGATCGTAACCAAATTGTATAGAAGGAGAAAAAGCATGACTTTGCTCATCTTTAACATTTGGCATCCTTGTTTCCAAACATCTTCCAAAACAATCATAAGTTTGCTTTGTTATATTACCCTTATGATCTGTTTGGGTAAGAACACGTCCTTTTGAGTCATAAGTATTATGTGTTGCTTTTTGGTTTTCTTCAGACATTTTAAGACGTGATGCTGCATCGTAAACAAATCGTTTTTTTGAAGCGCCGACTTCCTTTGCCTCCAAAACGTTTCCAAGAATATCATAGCTATAAAGGTTTTCTTGACCCAGAGGAGTCGTTTTTCTTGTAATACGTCCTTGAGAATCGTAATTAATATGAATTGTATAACGATGCTTTTCATGAGCATCGTGTACAGCTTCACTCGAGGGAAGATTATTAGAACCGTAAGTATAAAAAGTTTTTGTTATCAGAATTTCTTTTTGAGAATTCAAATCCAGGTAGAGTTCTTTTTTTGATACCGGAAGTCCTCTAGATGAATCAACCTCATAGCGCACAATATGTCTTTCTGTAACGCCTGTTAAGTCAGCCAAATTTTCAGAAAAACCGTCATCAACCATTTGATTTGTTAAGATATTATCTTCATCGTAAAAACGAAACTCGCGTGTAAGAATTTTTCCTTGATGACTCACAAGTTTTGAGGTAAGAAGATCGGTATCTTCTTTATAAGTATACTTAGAAGTTACTCCTCCTTCTTCTTCCTCTGTAAGCGGTAAATTTAGCTTAGATGAATAACTATAACGTTTTCGATAAGTTTCAGCATTGCTAAGCGTTCCATTATTATTTAAAGTAAAGGCCCCTTCTGCCGCTCCTGTAAGATTGCCCGAAAGCACCTCTTCTATAATATTACCCGTATCATCATAGTAAAATGTTTTGGCAAATAAGGCTTGGTTATGTTCATTTAACATAGCCTTACAGCGTAGACGATTATTATCCCAAAGGAGTTTTAATACCGAAGAAAGGTTATCATTTTCATTAAAATACTCAGCAGAAACAAGACGCCCCTCTTTATGGTGATAACGAATAAGAAGGTTTTCTGTATCGCGAACCTCTGTGCGATTTAGGGTATAAGAAAACCTAGCAACAGGCCGTTTTTCTCCGTTTGGGCCTATAGGGGCTTCTAAGACCCTAATTTTGTCTGCGGAAAAATCTTTTTTATGAGGCTTATCTCGCCATAAATTTTCAATTTTTGCATTAGGTGGAGAAAAATAAGCGCATGTAAATTGCTCAATACCACCTAATATCAATCCCTGCACGCGTGTCCCTATCCCCTTTCTTCCCGGACCATAGCCAAAACTCTCTTGAGGACGGCAATTACTCTCCACGTTGCATATATAGTCCGTTTCTTTAAATTCTAAAGATCGATAGTTTAAGGTTTTCCCATCAGAAGTATTCGCTTGAAAATGCAAAGGAGGCTTGTGATTAAGATAATCAAAATGAACCCATGAATAAGTTTTTGTTGCTCCGGGATTTGTAGAGGCAATATGTATTAAACGAGCTTTATCATCATAGGAGTAGATAAGTTCATGTTTACTTGGCAATATTTCTTTTACCAACTTGTAAGACGTTCTTCCTGCCCGATATTTTTGCTTATAAAAAACCTGTCCCTTATAAGTTCTTAACCCTCCATTAGGAAGATAGAGTGTTGCGTTCCCTGATTTTAAATTGAGGCAAAGATAATTATTATAAGGGTTATTTCTAGCACTTGTTATGGATATCGTTTTAGAAAGATTTTGATTAGGTTTTAAATAAATAAGATCATCATTTTCCTTATGGCTAAAATTATAAGGAATAACGTTTCCATTAGGTTCTGCAAGAAAAGCTTTAAAACCTTCTTTTTTGTAATAAGGTTCAATAAGCAAATTTATGTAAGGTAAATAATCCCATCCTCCTCGCATGTGCATTGAATCGAAACCGGAGTTATCTAAAGCACCTGTACTAGAATACATACGCATCAAAGAAATAGGAACAGCTCCATTAACAACTACATCTTGCATACAAAGAACAAGATTTCCTGATATGACATTGACATGGTGAAAAAGAGAAGGGTCATCACCATCAGAAAACAGATTATCCCAATCCGCTTTTAATAAAAGAGGAATGAGTAAAAACAAAGAAAATAAACGCTTCATCTTTTTCACCAATTTAAAAAACAAGAGCGGATACTAGAAAATGTATCTATTTCAGATCAAGCAGAAGATTTTAAATTCTTTTTAGACTTAGATGGAAATTGCACTGGCAAACAAACAATGCCTCGTTAAACCTTTGTAGAGTCGCTTAGAGCTCAGGTCATGGGATTGTCTAGCGGGGTTTTTTGAATTTTTTGACGAGGTCGTGGCAGTAATGGTCGATGGGTCTTGCCCATTTATTAGCTATATGCCTTACGCAAAACACTACTACTATGGCTGTAAAGATATCCATGGTGTAGTGGAAGCGAAGGCAGATTAAGACAGAAATGGTATAGGCGAACATCACAAAGCCCAAAGTGGTAAGCCATCTCTTATGGTAGAACATAAGTTCTAAGGCACAGAGCAAGGTAACGCCTGTATGACCTGAAAAATAAAAATCATTAGAAACACTATAATCTACAAAAAGGGAAGGGACTCCAGGATCTCTCCAAACAATATTTTCAGGAAGGGAAAAAGAAACTAGAAATTGAAGACTTTGTCTAATAAGAATTAAAAGAAAAAGCCCTAAGTAAGGACGAATAGTACCGCCAAATATAGAACGCAGCATAAGGAAAAGCACACTAAAATCAAACCAAAGAGAGGTTGTAATTAACGCAGCATTTGCAGCGTCTCTATGAGTAACAAAGTAATGATTAATAGGACTTGTAAAGAGATGTAGCCTATCGGTAATTCCCTCTTTAGGAACATTTAGATGCGCTATGAGATTTTGGGTGATATGCCCTAAGAAAACGCCTAGAATAACGAGGGCCAAAGTCAAGTGCCAGGGCATTGGCTTAGAAAAAAGTTTTTTTTCAATTCTTTTTATAAAACCCATAACAGCCTACTTTGAAATTTCTATCTTTCAAAGTAGGTCAAGGATTTAATATATACAAGAAAATTATACCCAAGTGAACTCAAAATTCGTCGCTAGGCGGGATTGAAAGCTGTCGAAAATCGACGATCGCAAATGCCCCTGTATGTATCCATACAGGGGCATTTGCGAAGCCTGCGGTCGTCGATTTTCGGCGCTTTGAACCCGCCTATCGACCGAATTTTGAGTTCACTTGGGTATAAGCAGCGCGCTTTCTTTTATGAGTCGTTGTCTTTTTAGCTACTTTAGAAACAAGTTTTTTGATTTTAGGCTTATGCGCTGTCTTTTTAATGGCCTCTACAACTTTATCAAAATCAAGATGTTTTAAGATTTCCGCTTGAATTTTCTTGCCTTGTTTTGTTTTTAAAAGCGATGCGCACATAGCTCCTACAACACTGCCTATTACAGCACCTGTAACAAATCCTTTGGATTTCATAAAATTACCCTCTTTTTAATTTATTCCATAAATGTAAGCCTGCTGAGGCAATCTCTACAACAGTGACAATTAAGTCTTCTTCTTTATTGATTTTCTTTTCGACATCTTCTGCAAAGCATTCCCCTTTTTTTCTTCCCTTTTCCACAATATCGCCCACATGGCGGAGTGCCTTACCAACAGAGCCAAAAGAAGAAGAACTACGCGTTGCAGCGTAAAGAGCTGCGGCTCCTATCCCTACAATTCCGCCTATTACGGCGCCTAAAACGATTTTTTTTGTGCTATCATCGTGCATACTACTTCCCCTCTTTATGATTTTTTAATATTTTGATCCCGGTTGTGAGCCAATCAATTGTCTCAAAAACAGGCTCTAAGTGATCAGACTTCTTCTTGAGATCCACAAGTAAATCGTTCGTATTATCCATTACCTTAAATAAACGAAGAGCTGCAATTAGCAAGATAATAGCAATAATAAGAAACGATCCCGCAATAATCCCTAAAAATATCTCAATAAGCATAATTAACCTTTTTATTTTTATTATATAATATAATTAATTTTAATCAATAATAAAAACAAAGAGTAATTTTCTCTCTTTCTCTTAAATAAAGCCGTGTTCGCGAAGGGAGATATAGCTAGAAGAGCCAACGATGATATGATCGTCAATGGGTATCCCCATGACTGAAGAGGACTTAAGAAGGAGTTTTGTAAGCTCAAGATCGGCTTTAGAGGGGGTGGGATCGCCGCTTGGGTGGTTATGAGCCAGAATAAAGCTATGGGCTTTATGGCGCACTGCCGGATAGAAGACCTCTCTGGGGTGAACAAGCACCTCAGAGAGAGTCCCTATAGAGATTTTCTCTAGGTGAAGGAACTTTTTTTTCACATCTTTAAGGATCACCATCATCATCTCTTGCTTTTGAGAAGAAAGGGCATCTTTGACTAAATGGTAGGCGTCCTCTGCATTTTGAATGGTTTGCTTAAAAGGGCTATGGAGCTTTGAGGAGCGAAGAGCAATCTCAAAACAAGCTTTTAGCTGAATGGCTTTGGCTCTTCCTATTCCCTTAAGCGTTGTAAGCTCTGAAATAGAGGCCTCTAAAAGGCCTTGAAGCCCTCCAAAATGCTCTAGCATTTCTTGAGCAAGAAGGAGGACTGATTTACCTTTTGTTCCCGTGCTAAGCAAAATAGCTAAAAGCTCTTGAAGAGAAAGGGCATCGCTTCCTGTTTGCAAAAGCCTCTCTCTTGGACGATCCTGCAACGGCACGTTTTCAAGCAAACTCATAATTCCACGATAAAGGGTTTTACTCTGCCTTCCAAAGATCTAGGGATTTCAGCGACTAAAGCTACATCATCTTCCTCGTATTCAAGGCTAATGACTCGTCCATCGCGCATAATTTCAGTGACTAAGGAATACTGGCTTTGAGGAATGCGCAAGGTAAGGGTTTTACGCATAAGCGAAACCTCATACATCATCGCTTCCATCAGCTGATCAAACCCCGTTTGATGAAGAGCTGAAATCTGAATGGTTTTAGGGTATTTGACCCGCAGTTTCATGAGGATTAGCGAATTTTGACACTGATCGATTTTATTAAGCACGGTAATGATGGGGCGATTAAGCGCATTTAGCTCTTTAAGAACATTCATCGTTTCTTCTGCTTGCTGCTCAGCCATTGGAGAGCTTGCATCAATTAAGTGGATTAAAACATCGGTATGGATCACCTCTTCAAGGGTGCTTTTAAAAGCAGCTACTAGCATATGAGGAATTTTGCGGATGAATCCTACAGTATCTACAAGCAAAATCTCTTGCTTGCTTGGCATCGCGTATTTTCTTGTCGTCGTATCAAGCGTTGCAAAAAGTTTATCTTCAACAAGAACATCGGCATGAGTAAGCGCCTTTAAAAGGGTAGATTTACCAGCATTCGTGTAGCCAACAATTGCAAAAGTCGGGATTTCAGAGCGAAGCCTTGCACTTCTTTGGGTTTCTCTTTTTGAGGTAACATCCTCAATCTCTTTTTTAAGCTGATCGATCCTTTTTTTGAGTAAGCGTCTATCAATCTCAATTTGCTTCTCCCCTTCGCCTTTAAGGTGCGCGCCGCCCCCTGCGCTTTGACGAGAAAGGTGCGTCCAAAGTCTTTTAAGGCGAGGAAGCTGGTATCTGACCTTAGCAAGCTCAATCTGGAGTTTAGCTTCTCTTGTTTGGGCCCTTTGCGCAAAAACCTCTATAATAAGCTCTGTTCTATCAATCACAGGCTTTTTAAAAAATTCTTCGAGATTTCTTTGTTGATGAGGACTTATTTCATCATCAAAAATAATTAGCTCAGGTTTTAAATCGTGTGTCATCTGCAAAAGTTCATCAAGCTTACCGCTGCCAAGGAACATTCCCACGTCAATCTTTTTAAGAGGGCAAGGCACCTTCGCCACAACCTCAAGGCCATAAGTGTCACAGAGGCGCCCAAGCTCCTTTAAATACTCTTCGCAAAAAGGTTTATCTTTACCCGATTCATAGGCGGCAATTAAAAGAGCTGTTTTTAAGTTTTTAATATCTGTGTATTCGATGTATTTCTGGATCTGTTTTTCTTTCATATTTTTATAGGAATTTGAAGCCCGTCAAAGCTAAGTTTTATATCGCTTGGCAATAAAGCATTTGTTTTTTCATAATCAAGTTCGTGAGCAATATGGGTAAAGTACGTTTTTTTTGCACCTAGTTTTCTTGAAAAAGTAGTCGCTTCTTCTATCCCAAAATGCACATGGGTAGGATCTGTTCGCACAGCAGAAATCACTAAGGTATTTACTCCCATTAAAGGAGCCATCACCTCTTCTTCAGTGTAATCTCTAATGTCTGAAATGTAAGCCAAGTCACCTATTTTATAACCGTTGACTTTCATCCCGGCTTGGAAATAGCTAACATAGGCAACTTCAATCCCTTCAAAGACAGTTTTGCCAAAATCATTTTCAAGCACCTGAAATTCAAAGATGTGCATTAAGTAATGATAGCGAAAAGAGAGTTCTTCAAAGGATTCTTTAGAAACAAGACACGGAATTTTCTTTTTCTTCTGAAGAAAATAGAGAGCTCTTAAATCATCGAGTCCTCCAATATGATCAACATGGCAATGCGTAAGAAGAACGCCTCTTAAATTCTCTATCTTAAATTTAAGTGCCTGTTGCCTAAAGTCTGGACCTGCATCAATTAAGTAAGAGCCCAGGCTCGCTCTGATTAACCCTGAAGGGCGCAGTCTTTTATTAAAAGAAGAGACAGAGGTGCAAACACTGCAGGTGCACCCAATTACAGGTACCCCCATTGATCCGCCGCTACCTAAAAAAAGAAAATTTGCTTCCATATCCTTATTTTAACGCATTAGAAATAAAAAGTTCAGCAAAAAGGGCATGATACAAAAGTCCGCGCGAGCCAAATGCTGTAATAGCCCACGTTTTATCGTCCATTTTTTCCATTAAAGGAAAATAATCTTTAGGATGGGTCACTCTAAAAGCGGCCGTGCATTCTAGAACTTCTGGGAAAGCTTCACCTGGAAGAAGCTGGGCAAATTTGCCTTTCAAGTCCTTAAGAGCCGCCTCTACATCAGGGGTTTCATCAAGAAGAGGCCCTCTTTCATAGGTCGCGCCTAGAAAGAATTCCCCCTCTTTTTCTCCTTTTGCCACATATCCCTTGCCCACAATATTTTTTCCGGGAAGCTTGCCTTTGCAAACGAGTGCCTGCCCCTTAACCTTTTTTAAAGGAAGCTCTTTAGAAAGAGCTAAAGAACCTGCTCCTGCAGCAATTAACACAAGATCAAATCCTTGAGGCAGCTCCTGAATATCTTCTATAAGAAGCTTCACCCCTAAATCTTGACAAGCAAGATAAAGCCCTTCTAAATAACGCTTTGAAAAAACAGAAACGCCCGATTTAATAAAAAACCTTCCCGCTCCTAAAAGCTCTACATCAGAATAGCTAGAAAGATTTTGAGCCGCCTCTTCATCGAACGCAACTCTTATAAGACCATCAGCATTAAAGGTAGGTGCGCCTAGCCTTTCTTCTGCAACCTTTAAAAGCCTGAGGGTTGCTTGCATCCCCTCTTCAGCCATCTTGCTCTTCCGAGACTGTTCTCCAGGATAGGGATGCATAAGACCAATCGCAATTCCAGACGCCCCGCCACCTACCCCTTTCTTATCAAAAAGAGTCACATCAAATTGTCCCGTTTTTAAAAGCTGATAAGCCAGGGCAAGCCCCACAAACCCAGCTCCAATAATCGCCACCTTTTTCATCCCAGTAGCTTAACACATCCCCCCATAAATAACGTTGCAAAAAAAAGAATACACAAGAGGGTTTTCTCTCTCTCTTTTTCTTCCTCTGTGGTTTCTTGTCTCTGTGGTTAATCTTTAGCTAACACTTGAGCGCACAAAGACTTGCATTTTTTAAACCACAGAGGGAAGAAACCACAGAGGAAGAAAAGAGAGAGAGAGAGAATAAAAAAAATTCTCCCTGTTTTTAGCGGGGTTTGTAGAGGTATTTGGGACGGATAATGGGGGTGCCTTTGCCTTCTCTGGCTTCTGTTCTTTCGTAAACGATTTGGATGGAGATGCCTACACACCGGGCAAGGCCAAAAAGCACAGTAAAATACTGCGGATAGTCAAAGCCAGCAGCTGCCAAAACAGTGCCTGAAACTGCATCAATATTGGGGTGGGGGTCTGCCACTTTCAAATTTTCTGCAAGCACTTTAGAGCCAGCAGAACGTAAAAGAGAGGCCATTTTTACAAGAGGGTGATGCGGAAAGTGTTTTTGGGCATATCCATAAAAAACAGTTGCCCGCGGATCTTCTACTCTTAACACCGCATGACCAAAGCCAAAAACAAGCTCTTTAGAGGCTAGCTTATGCCGAATAAGCGCTTCCATCTCTTCTTCCGAAGCATCGGGCCCAAGCTGAGAGAGCACTTTTCTTACAAATTCTAAGCAATCTTGATTAGCCTTTCCATGGCGAGGCCCTGCAAGGGCGCACATCGCAGAACAGATCGAGCCGTACATATCTTCTAGTCCAGAGGCTACCGTTTTGCCAACAAACGTAGAGAGATTTCCTCCTCCATGATCGTAGTGTAAAATATTAAAAAGCTTAAAGACAGGGGTGAGCTCTTGTTTATTCTTATGGGGAACATTAAGCATCTCTACAAAGCTTTCCATGTAACCTAAATCTAAGTTAGGTTCTTTGGTTTCTCCCCAGCCCGCATGATAGTTAATCACAGCAGCAACCAAGTGAGGAATCTTTGCAATTAAGTTAATGCAATCCTTTTTATAATCCCCTTGTCCATCAAGCATTCCCAAAATAAGAAGCGCTGCAGAAAACAGCTTCATCGGATGCCCCTTTTTAGGAAGAGAGTAAATATGCTCAATGACAGAAGGAGGGCAGACAGACTTTTCTTTTAACTCTTTATAAAAAGAAGCCACTTCACTAGGAGTTCCCTCTTTTCCGAAGTAGAGCAAATAGATCACTTCTTGAGGTTCTTTAACAGATAGCTCTGCTACTGGTCTTCCTACATAAAAAAGCCCTTTTTCAGGATCGACATAAGAGGTTGTGCAATATCCTACAGGGACGCCTCTTAAGCCCGTTTCTAACTGATCTTTGGTAATTTGGAATAATATGTCTGGCTGTGTCATGAGATAATCCCTAATTGTTTAACCAATTCGCGCTCCTCTTGAAGCTCTTTTTCTGTAATAGCTATTTTTTCTTTCATAAAAGGAGTTATCTCTAAATCTTTTACAATTTCAATGACCCCATTGCCTTTAGATCTGCAGGGGAAAGAAAAAATTAAATCTTCATCAATTCCATAAGGGTTGCCTTTTCCATAAAGAGCAACTGAAAATGATTCGTTATCTTCAGTGGGCTGTATGAGAGCTTTCATCGCATCAATAGCAGCTGATGCTGCAGAGGCCGCAGAGGACTTTCCTCTTAACGCAATCACCTCAGCCCCTCTTTTTTGGACTTTAGAAATAAACTCTGTCTCTAGCCACGTTTTATCAGGAATAACGCTCAAGGCTTTTTTATCTTGAATGCTTGCATGAGTGAAATCAGGAAATTGGGTAGAGGAGTGGTTTCCCCAGATAGTGACATTTTTTACAGAAGAAACAGGCACTTTTGCTTTTTGCGCTAAAAAAGATGTGGCGCGGTTTTGATCAAGGCGCGTCATGGCAAAAAATTGCTTTTGAGGAATATCTTTAGCGTGATGCATGGCTATATAGCAGTTCGTATTACAGGGATTACCCACAACAAGGGTGATCACATCTTTAGCAGCCTTTGTATTTAAGGCTTTACCCTGCTCAATGAAAATCTTGCCATTTTCTGCTAGCAAATCTTTGCGCTCCATTCCGGGGCCTCTTGGCTTTGCCCCAATAAAAAAAGCAAGATTTACCCCTTCAAAGACCACGTAAGGATCGCTGCCCATTTTAATTTCCTCTAATAGAGGAAAAGCGCAATCCTGAAGCTCCATTACAACCCCTTCAAGACCTTTCATCGCTTCAGGAATTTCTAAAATATGTAAAGCGATAGGCTGATCATTTCCTAGTAATTCCCCCGCTGCAATACGAAACAAAATGCTATAAGCAATTTGTCCAGCGCCGCCTGTTACAGCTATTCTTTTTATTGGTTTTGTCATAGATATCCCTCAAGGGCTCTTAAAAGCCCTAAATCAGGATACTAATCGGCGTCCAAGTTAATGGCAATACTTTGTAAAAAAAAAATTAAGAGAAGAATTAAACAAAGAGGAATAAATCTCCCTTTCTTTCTCTTCCTCTGTGGTTTCTTCCCTCCCTCACGTGCCCGTGTGCGTGCCCGTGCCCGTGCCCGATTTGACGTTGTTTGTTTTCTTGCGCTTGCCTATCAATAACATCAACTCGGGCACGGGCACGGGCACGCACACGGGCACGTGAGGGAGGGAAGAAACCAAGAGGAAGAGGGAGAGAGAGAGAGATTTATTCCTCTTTGTTTAATTCTTCTCTTTGTAAAAAAATCTAGAAGAGCTTCACACCCGCCATGCCAACTTGTTTAAAGGGGTTGCCTGTATAGGTTTCGAAGACATTCAAACCCTCTTTGCTTAAGCACCCAACAGTTGCAGCATATATGCCTTCATATTCGCTACAACGCGTAAGAGTCGACGAACCCGTATAAGAGGAACCGCTACGACGATGGATTTGAAAAAAAATACCAGTGACAGCCTGGAGCGCACTTGGTGGTTCATAACCTAGCGAGTTTACAACCTTTTTTTGGTTCCAATGAGACGCATTTCTAGTTCCTGGAAGAACATCATTAGTCATTGCTATCCAGTCGAATGCTTCTTCAGAGATCTCATCCATTTTAGATCGTAAAGCTTCTGAGCACATAAAGTGACAATTAAGACCGTGAAAGTGCTTGTTAAGGCGATCGAAATTAGTCAAATTAGCGGCTTGTATTAATGGAGCGTCATCAACAATAGCTCTAATCTTTCTAATCGCTCGGAACACTGTATGCGTCTCTGCTGCTGTTTTCCCCTCATTAATAGGGCAAGGAGCGTTAAGAAAATCGAGAAGCTTTTGCGGCTTAGAAGGAAGTCTTGCTTCATAGGCTTTTACATCAATCCAATCCACTGAAGAAAGCTCATCAGAAGTCGCATTAGAAAAAAAGTTTACAAGATTATGCGCCTCGTCACAAGATGTAGCCACCTCGTTAACGCGCTCTTCTTTGGAAGATGGGTCTGTAGAGTTTTCTTCAGAAGATGAGTTTGTAGAGTTTATGCATGAAGACAGCATTTGCATTGCCATTAACATTGAAACGTTTGGAGATGGTGATGAAACAGATGATGACATAAATTACCTTTGGTTTTTTTTAGAAAAGCAATTGTAATCAATCAAAACAAATAAACAAAGTAAAAGAAAAAAAACATACCCAAGAAACTTCAAAAGTTGTCATGATTTTGGCTAAGGTTTTAAGGGGTTGGTGGCAAGGGAATGATATAAATGATACAATGATAATAATGATATTTTTTGTTTTTTCTTCATCATTCATATCATTATATCATTTATATCGTTCTTTTTGTTTCTCAGCTTCCTGGTTAGACCTTTGTAATTCTTCTCTTCTCTTTTTGATGTATTATGCTATATGTGAAGCATGAATAGAAAAGAAAAAGTCTTATCTTTTTGGGATAAACTAAAGCCTACGCTTGAGTCGATGATCCTTAAGCCCGATGCGGATGTGATGGATAGGCTTGAGAAAAAAGAGCTTCTTACCTATTTGCCAAGCGTTAAAGGCAAAGATGTGCTTGAGCTCGGAGCTGGTATTGGGCGCTACACTAGCCACTTTGCTCTTAAGGCTAATCATGTGACAACAAGCGATATCGTCCCTAAGTTTATTGAAAAAAGCAAAGAACACAATGCGGCATTCTCAAATATTTCCTATATCGCAGAAGATGCAATGAAATTAGAATTTTCCAAAGAAAAATTTGACTTCATCTTTATTAATTGGCTATTCATGTTTTTAGAAGATGACGAAGTAGAACACTTAACAAATAAATTTTTAGACTGGCTAAAACCTGATGGCATTATTTTCTTTAGAGAATCGTGTAATGTGCCAGAAAGACGAAGAACCGATCATTATTATGCCAATTACCGCAACTTTCACTTCTACACACGCACTTTTTCTAAAAAATTTACCCTACTTAAACATGACAACATCAAAAATTCAGAAATCCACTTCTCCGACCCCTTTCAGTGCTTTTGGCTTTTTCAAAAGGCAGCTTCTGTGATACAATAGAACCTAAACAAAAAAAAATTTGAAGGGTTATGAACGTATTATTTGTCGTATTAATGTATGCAGTCTGGTCTAGCATCTTTTCTCTTGGGAAAATGACTCTCGCTTACGCCCCCCCTGTTTTCTTAACTGCGTTCAGAATGACCCTTGCAGGTGTTATTCTTTGCTTATTCTACGCATTTCTTAAGCGCTCTTCCTTTAAATTCGAAAAAAAGCATTGGATTTCCCTCGCTCTTCTTGGGTTCCTAAGCATTTACCTAACAAATATTTTAGAGTTTTGGGGCCTGCAATACCTATCGGCTGCAAAAACTTGCTTTATTTATAGCCTCTCCCCTTTCTTTGCCGCCCTTTTTTCTTACCTCCACTTTAAAGAAAAAATGAATACGCGCAAATGGATTGGCCTCTCTATTGGTTTTGTAGGCGTTGTTCCTGTGCTTCTTAACCAAACGGGCTCAGAAGAGCTTTTTCAAGTCACAAGTTTTCTTTCGCTTCCCACCCTTGCCATTATGGGAGCTGCCCTATGCTCTATCTACGGATGGATTCTTTTACGCGTTGTTGTAAAAGATAGCTTTGTTCCGCCGGCTCTTGCTAATGGCTTAAGTATGCTCATTGGGGGAATTCTTGCTTTTATTCATTCCTTCTTCGTCGATTCCTGGACACCTGTTCCTATCGCAGAAGGGCATGTAAGCAGTTTCATGCAAGGCACCCTTCTAATGACACTTATCTCTAATATTCTCTGCTATAACCTCTACGGGATGTTCTTAAAGCGCTTTACAGCTACGTTTCTTTCCTTTGTAGGCCTCTTAAGCCCTATATTTGCTTCCATCACCAGCTGGATCATTTTAGGAGAATCTCCTTCTTGGGTCATCTTTGCCTCTACAGGAATTGTCTCTATCGGTCTTTTCATTGTTTACCAAGCCGAACTAAAGCTTGGCTATATCTTGAAAAAACAAAAGCCTGAAGAAATTAAAACCTCATAATAACTCTTGTCAGAAGAGCTTTATGATCTGAGCGCGCAGAGCGGACAAATTTACTTCCATCATAGGTTGAAGGCTGCACTTTTGTAGTAATGCTATGCGCTGATCCCTTATACAAAAGAGCATAATCAAGAGTAAGAGGCTTAGAAGCTCTTTTATCCATAAAGCGTGTACACCAAGAGTCGCCACCCCATGTTTTTTCTAGGAGATTTGTCACATTTCTTATAAAACGATTGCTCCAAGAAGCATTTTCAAATTCGTTATTTTGTCTAACTACTTTTTTATCTTTCTCTACATCTAAAGGTTCATCGCTCAAATTTAGATCGCCCAAAAAAAGAACAGCTTTATCTTTTACAGCATTTATTTTTGTCATAATAAACTGCATCTGAGCTTCCCTTGCAGCAACTTCCTCTTCCTGAGGAAAGGCCGATTCTTCTGAATGTTGCAGATGGGTTGAAAAAACACGCATAAAGGCTTTATCTTGTCCTTGGCTTTTTAAATCAAAAGAAAGAACGCCCTTCTCTGATTTACTTGCGCGCCCCGACATACACTCTTTAGGGAACGGAGCAAATTCAATGCTCTCTTTAACAATTTCATATTTGCTTGCGATATAGAGCATCGAAGAAGGGCCAATGCCTCTTACTCCTGCAATAGGAATAATAAAGGGATATTTATGCCTAATTTTCTTACTTAAATAATCGGCGTCCACAATATCGGGCACCTCTGATAAACACACAACATCCTGATCTTCTTCTAGAATATCTTTAATAATGGGGTCTATTCTTTCAGAAGAAGAAGAAACTTGCCCATCGGTGATATTATAGCCCCCTTTCATCAAACAGACATTTTGTTGATAAGCTGTGCATTCCAGGCTTAAAGGTAATTGTTTCCCTTTTTGAGGATCTGCTTCCAAATAAATAAAAGGCTTATCTTGAACCAAACGAACAAGCGAGCGAAGCGCTACTCCTAAAGGAGCTGTGAAAGGAGCTAAAGGAGCATATAGAGCAATTCCTAAAATAAGAAAAAATTTCTTCGCCCAAATAACTATTTTAGCATCGCCTTGAAAAAGATCCTCTGCTTTATAAAATGTATATGCATAGTCTCTGACATTGCAGATAGGATCGGTTAAATAAGAGGCCAATTTTAGCGTAGCTATTTTACAATAAGTCCCAAAGTCTTTGGTACTTACTGATGGCAAACAACTTGGGAAGGCTAAATTTAAAGAAAGACTGCTCATAAAAAACTCCTTTGATGGAGAAAGAATTATAAGCCATAGAGCGCATTATTTCCTAAAGCTAAAATTAGGAGTTTGGAGTGGCCTTGTTGCATAATCTTAGCGCAAGAATAACATAGAGAGATAAATTTTCTCTCTCTCTTCCTCTGTGGTTTCAAGTCTTCTGTGGTTTTTCTTTTTGGCTATGCTTAGCCATCCAAAAGACTTGCATTTAAGATAAACCACAGAAGACTTGAAACCACAGAGGAAGAGAAGAGAGAGAAAAAAATTATTCCTCTTTGTTTCACGGGGAGTTTTGGGGTAAAAAAGCTTGGCGACATTCTACTCTTCCGTACTCTTGAGTGTAGTGCTATCGGCAATGAGAGGCTTGAATTTTTTTACTGGGGGTTCTTCGCTCCCTTCTGGAGAAGCTTCATCAGCAGGTCTTTTATGTGCCTTTATTTCAGCATCTGAGCGGATAGGAGCGCTATATCTTTGTTTGTCTAGAGTCCCTCCATCCATATGCTTAAGAATTAAACGATCAACCTCAGCACTAACCGATTTAGGATCACAAAAACCAGATTGTAAAACATCCGATAAAACATAAGAATCTTCAGATTTCATCTCTCTTATTGCCTTAGAAAATTCTTTTAAATTATTGCCTGAAAATTTAAATCCTACCAAACTCCCATTTTCAGGCTGATGATCATACGGCAAGTGAAGCTCTTCCAAATTTTTTCCAAGCATGAGAATATGAAAAAGTTCTGAATTCTCCATCTTTACTAATTTCCTTAAATCTAAAATGCGAATATTACAAAAAGCTCCCTTGAATAATTCTGAAAAAAAGGTTTCAGTTGAATAAAAATCTTCAATTTTTAGAGATTTTAGTGAAGAAGGCAATTGATAAATTAAACGAGAATCCAAGTCTATAGTTTGATTACAAGAATGAAATTCTATTTCTTCAATTAAAGAAGACTCCAACAGATTGATTCTTTCCGATTCTTGATTATCAGCAACTAATATAACAAGCTTTCGACAGGAAAAATCTTTAAGAAAATCCATCGGTTTATAAAAAGCAGACAAAGCCAATCCTAAAGTATGAATCTTGCTTAAATGTTTCCAAAACTCAAGCTTAGTATCAAGATAAGGAGCCAGAGTAAAATTACGCCCTTCATCATCAAAAAGATTGTTGAGCACATTGATAAAACGCAGCTCTTGAAGATTAGAATTTTTTTCCAAATGTTTAAATCCGGAGCCTTCAATAAAAAAGCTTCTTATATCTAAACTTGTTAGGTTTGGAATATGTTCCAGTAAAGATAAATCACGATCTTTCACACGCGTGTACCAAAGTTTTAAACTTTGCAACTTTGAAAAAGCACCACTTTTCGATAGATTATAAATAGACGGATCGAAGAAGAATCTGCAAGCTCCTTGGTCTATATGTAATCGCTTAAAATGATCGTATTTCTTTATCCTGTTAACCAAAGTATCATTTGTACAAAGAGGATCAATAAGATTTTCAGTAAAAAAAACAAGGCCCAGTATATAAATCGACTTGCAAGTTCTATCTAGGCAAGCAACTTCTGATATCCTTTTCATAACATCATCGCAATGTTGCGTAAAGTCAGAAAGATAAGGCATAATTGTTCTTTTTATTATATCAGCTGGTAAACGCACTAAGGGAGAAGGCTGCAGACTAGATGAGCTTGAAGCGAAGACTTGCTGTTGAAGTGAGGCTCTTGAAAAAATTACTTGCGACATACTTCACCATTAATTAAAACACAAAAACTATAAGTAATTCATCTTTTAATTAACAGATCATTAAGAAAAAAAATAATAACTAACACAGGATCGCTAACGCGGCGGGATATGTAGGGTGAAGAAAAATAAGAGGGGCAGGTTTTCTTAGGGCCAAAGGCCCGTTATATTATAGCCCAGGTCGAAGCGTTAGCGAGAGGCCTGGGTTGACAGTAAAATTAAAATTTAGCCCTGCAAGGGCGACATAAACCTGAAATTTTATGCCGCCCCTTCAGGGCTTAAATATTTTTTTATTTCTACCCAGGCCTCTCGCTAACGCTTCGACCTGGGCTATAATATAACGGGCCTTTGGCCCTAAGAAAACCGCCCCTAAATCAAGGGGTTTTTGGGTAAAAAAAAGCCCTATTAATTAAAAAGAAACAAAGAGAGCTAATTTTTTTCTCTCTCTCCCTCTTCTCTTCTTCTCTTCCTCTGTGGTTTCTTCCCTCTGTGGTTTATCTTTAGCTAAGTTTTTGCAGGCTTCAGCTTAGCCAAAGATTAAACCACAGAGGGAAGAAAACCACAGAGGAAGAGAGAGAAAAAAAATTTAGCCCTCTTTGTTTCAGGGGTAGTTCTGGATAAAAAAGCTTCGCGACATTCTACTCTTCCGTGCTCTTGAGTGTAGTGCTAGCGGCAATGAGAGGCTTGAATTTTTTTACTGGGGGTTCGATCCCTTCAGGGGCAGCTTCACCAGCCTGTCTTTTATGTGCTTTTATTTCAGCATCTGAGCGGATAAGAGCGCTATGTCTTTGTTTTTCTAGTATCCCTCCATCCATATGTGCCATGATGAGCCTATCTGCTTCGCGGGGGGAGGTGAAAAAAGAGGGGTCAGGGCGAAAACCCGATAAAATTTCACTTTCCCAAATACTTTCTCTTAAGGACATGTTTCCAAATGCCGTAGCAAATTCTTTTAAATTATTTCGTGAAAATTCAACCCCAAACAAATAAATTTTTTCTAAATGCTTTGAAGATTTAGTTGATTCATGTGGGAGAATCTGACATAAATTTCTATTTGTCATTAATTCTACAGCACTTAAATCCAAGATGCGAATATTGAGGTTATCAAAAAAACCAAATACAGTTTGTAATGCGCTGATTTTTAAAGAAACTAAGTTATAGGGTAATTTGTATGCTACATCATAGCCTAGAACAGGATACTCCGAGTATCCAGAACCGCCATGAAAAGAAATTTCCATGTCTGAAATGGGGGTTTCTTTCAAAGTTCCCCAATAATTGGTTTCGATTGTGGAATATTTAATCTCTAAATCCTTTTCTGAGATAGTTATAACAAGTTTGCGACATGCAAATTTTTCAAGAAAGGCCAAGTCTTTTTCTAAAGCAAAAGAAGCCAAACCTAAAGTGTGAATCTTGCTTAAATGTTCCCAAAACCCAAGCTCTCCATCAAGATAAACATCTGTAATAAATTCCCTGCTTCCCTGAACATAAGTAACCTGATGGAAATGTACTTCACTAAGATGAGGGCAATCGCTAAAAACACTAAATCCGGATCCTGTAATAAACTGACTTTTTATATCCAAAAACAATAAATTTGAAATAAACCTTAGCGCACTTAAATCAACATCGAGAACAGGAGTACCCCAAAGGGTTAATTTTTGAAGAGAAGGAAATAGACAAGACTTGCTCAAAAGAAACTCGATAGCAGATCCAATATTATAAGGCATTACTATATACCGATCATCAACTCTTAATCTTTGAAGATGGGTATATTTTTCTAATTTCTCTTGTAAAAGCATGTTATTTGGCGCATTGAGATTTTCTGTAAAAAGAACAAGGCCCAATATATAAATCGACTTGCAAGTTCTATTCAAACAAGCAACTTCTGATACCCTGTTCATCAACCCATTTCTCGAATAGTCAGAAAGATAAGCAATAATTACCCTTTTTATTATATCGACTGGTAAACGAACTAAGAGTGACGGATCCTGACTAGATGAGCTTGAATGAAAGACTTGCTGAATTGAGGCTCTTAAAGAAGTTACTTGCGACATAATTCACCATTAATTAAATAAGATAGCAAAACTATAAAGATTTGATCATTTAATTAACAGACAATTAAATAAAAAAAAATAATAACTAACACAGGAGGGGCAGGTTTTCTTAGGGCCAAAGGCCCGTTATATTCCTAGGTCGAGAGTAAAATTAAAATTTAACCTGCAAGGACGGCATAAACCCAAAAAGAAAAAACAAAGAGAGCTTTCTCTCTCTTCCTCTTCTCTTCCTCTGTGGTTTCAAGTCTTCTGTGGTTTAAAAAAATGCAAGTCTTTGCGCGCTCAAGCGTTAGCCAAAGATAAACCACAGAGACAAGAAACCACAGAGGAAGAGAAGAGGGAGAGAGAAAGAAAAAAATTATTCCTCTTTGTTTCACGGGAAGTTTTGGGGTAAAAAAAAAGCCCTGTTAACCTTTCGGCTAACAGGGCGGGTAAAAAAAGCTTGGCGACATCCTACTCTTCCATACTCTTGAGTATAGTACCATCGGCAATGAGAGGCTTGACTTCTGAGTTCGGGATGGGATCAGGTATTTCCCTCTCTTTATCGTCACCAAGAGAAAATTTGTTAATGTAATTTCAGGTCTCTTATAAGCTCATATTCACTGAATTAAAATGACGCTTGAGAATACTTTACTCCACTTTAGATGGAAGTAATGCGCGTATTCATATCACTTTTATAACAGCTTTTCATCATCATTGACTCGTATCTCATTATAAGATACATGCCGACGATGAAAAGAAAAAGTGATCAAGCCAGTGGACCAATTAGTATTGGTTAGCTCAACACATTACTGTGCTTACACACCCAACCTATCAACCCAGTAGTCTTCTGGGGGTCTCATAGGGATATTTTATCTTGAAGGAGGCTTGGCGTTTAGATGCTTTCAACGCTTATCCTTTCCGAACATAGCTACCCGGCTATGCACTTGGCAGTACAACCGGCACACCATTGGTTCGTCCACTTCGGTCCTCTCGTACTAGAAGTAGCTCTTCTCAAATATCCTGCGCCCACAACAGATAGGGACCAAACTGTCTCACGACGTTTTGAACCCAACTCGCGTACCGCTTTAATTGGCGAACAGCCAAACCCTTGGGACCTTCTCCAGCCCCAGGATGCGATGAGTCGACATCGAGGTGCCAAACCGCCACGTCGATATGAACTCTTGGTGGCGATAAGCCTGTTATCCCCGGAGTACCTTTTATCCGTTAAGCGACGGCGATTCCACTTTCTACCGCCGGATCACTAAGCCCTACTTTCGTATCTGCTTGACTTGTTGGTCTCGCAGTTAACCTGCCTTATACCTTTACGCTCTTCTCGTGATTGCCAACCACGATGAGGCAAGCTTTGGACTCCTCCGTTACTCTTTGGGAGGATACCGCCCCAGTCAAACTACCCGTCTGACACTGTCCGACGCCCGGATTCACGAGCTATCGTTAGATTTCCGACTTTCCAAGACTGGTATTTCAAGGTTGACTCCAGCTGCCCTGACGAGCAGCCTTCAAAGTCTCCCAGCTATCCTACACATGGAAAGTCAGAAGCCCATATCAGAGTATAGTAAAGGTTCACGGGGTCTTTCCGTCTTGTTGCGGGTAAACGGCATCTTCACCGCTACTACAATTTCACCGAGTCTCTCGTCGAGACAGTGCCCAGATCGTTAGGCCATTCGTGCAGGTCGGAACTTACCCGACAAGGAATTTCGCTACCTTAGGACCGTTATAGTTACGGCCGCCATTCACCAGGGCTTAAATTCAATGCTTCGTCCTTGCGAACTGACATCTCCTTTTGACCTTTTGGCATTGGGCAGGCTTCACACCATATACTTCGTCTTAGACGACTTTGCATAGTGCTGTGTTTTTGTTAAACAGTCGCCTGGGCCATTTCTCTTCGGCCACGGTTCGCTCTCAATGTTCTTAATCACGACCCATGGCTCCCCTTCTCCCGAAGTTACGGGGATAATTTGCAGAGTTCCTTAACGAGAGTTATCTCGCGCGCCTGAGAATATTCTTCACACCCACCTGTGTCGGTTTTGGTACGGACGACATCAACGACTAGTGGTTATTTCTTGGAACCATCATGCCACACCATCAGTTCCTCCGTAGATTCCCTTTGACTATTACCTGATTTTTCGCTAGCGGATTTGCCTACTAGCCCATCTCATAACAGTACGGACATATCCAATCGTCCGCGTGCTTAACTTAATTCGTCACCACGTTGTCATAGTTTTAGTCGGCGCAGGAATATTTAACCTGCTTTCCATCACCTACGCATTTCTGCCTCGGCTTAGGGTCCGGCTAACCCAGGGAAGACGAGCTTTACCCTGGAAACCTTAGGTTTTCGGCGAGGAAGATTTTCACTTCCTTTATCGTTTACTCATGCCATGCATCCTCACTAGTATGCGCTCCAACACTCCTTACGGTATATCTTCGCTGCACATACTACGCTCTCCTACCGCGTATACTTTACAGTATACACCCGTGATTTCGGCTCTATGCTTTAGTCCCGTCTATTATCGGCGCAAAGTCTCTCGATTGGTGAGCTGTTACGCACTCTTTAAATGATGGCTGCCTCTAAGCCAACATCCCAACTGTCTTTGAAACTTCACTTCCTTACTCACTTAGCATAGAATTTGGGGCCTTAATCGACGATCTGGGCTGTTCCCCTTTTGACTACGAAGCTTATCCCCCGCAGTCTATCTCCTGGCTACCTTCCTATTATTCGGAGTTTGGTTCCCTTCGGTAAGACGGTAAGTCTCCCTTGTGGATCCAGTGCTCTACCCATAAGAATTTTACACCAAGGCTAACCCTAAAGTTATTTCGAAGAGAACAAGATATCTCCAAGTTTGATTGGCCTTTCACCCCTATCCACAACTCATCCAAGGCTTTTTCAACAGACACTAGTTCGGACCTCCACAAAGTGTTACCTTTGCTTCATCCTGGTCATGGATAGATCACTTGGTTTCGTGTCTAAACTATATGACTAAACGCGCTATTCACACTCGCTTTCGCTCCGGCTCCAGAATTCTTCATTCTTTAACCTCGCCATATAGCTTAACTTGCTGGCTCATCATGCAAAAGGCACGCCGTCAGCCATTTCCCTAAAAGGGACATAGGCCTCCGACCGTTTGTAAGCTGCTGGTTTCAGGTTCTATTTCACTCCCCTAACAGGGGTTCTTTTCGCCTTTCCCTCGCGGTACTGGTTCACTATCGGTTATCGATGAGTATTTAGCCTTGGAGGGTGGTCCCCCCAGATTCAGACCGGGTTTCACGTGTCCGGCCCTACTCAGGTACTAGTCTTTCCAACTCTTCTTTTCGTCTACGGGGCTATCACCCTATACTGCTCAACTTTCCAGATGATTTGACTAAGTTTTGTTGGCATTTCTGACTAGCCCTACAACCCCAAGAATAAATTCTTGGTTTGGGCTCTTCCCACTTCGCTCGCCGCTACTATGGGAATCTCTTCTAGATTTCTTTTCCTCTGCCTACTGAGATGTGTCACTTCGGCAGGTCTCGCCTCATTAACCTATGTATTCAGTTAACGATGATAGAATTTTACTTCTACCGGATTTCTCCATTCGGACATCTTCGGATCAATGCTTTTTTCCAGCTCCCCGAAGCTTTTCGCAGGTTTTCACGTCCTTCTTCGCCTATCGATACCAAGGCATCCACCAGCAGCCCTTAACAGCTTGATCACAAAACTTTTTGTAATCGTTTTTTACGCTGTTATAAACTGATATTATACGCCATTTCTTACACCTATTTTCCTAATTAACTCTGTCTTACGACAAAATTTCTTGTGTGTGAAGTATTTCTCCTCAAGCGCCATTTTATTTCAGTGAAATTATGTAATCCATTTCTGGACTTACCTCAAATTTACATACTTTTTATGCGCTTAATTTCAAACCAACTTATCGTTTGGTTTGATTTTTTTGAGATTTACTTAATTACATTATCAAATTTTCAAGATAGCTTGCTAGATTGCTCTAGCTGTTACTTCAAAGGCTTTAACACCTTGACCATGTAACATTAATTTCAAATGTGCGGTTACCTAGACTTGAACTAGGGACCTCGACATTATCAGTGTCGCGCTCTAACCAACTGAGCTATAACCGCATTCAAATGGAGACTAGGAGATTCGAACTCCTGACCCTCTGAATGCAAATCAGATGCTCTACCAACTGAGCTAAGTCCCCTTGCCTAAATAACTCACAATGCTTGACAGCAGAAAGGAAGTGATGAAAAAGAATAGTAAAGCTTGCTCAACCTAAAAGACAGATAGCTATGCTATCTTCTTTCTATCCTTAAAAGGAGGTGATCCAGCCCCACCTTCCGGTAGGGCTACCTTGTTACGACTTCATCCCAGTCATCGGCCTTACCTTAGGCGCCTCTCTCCTTGCGGTTGAGTGAGCGACTTCGGGTAAAACCAACTCCCATGATGTGACGGGCGGTGTGTACAAGGCCCGGGAACGTATTCACGACATCGTAGCTGATATGTCATTACTAGCAATTCCAGCTTCATGTGGTCGAGTTGCAGACCACAATCCGAACTGAGACCGGTTTTACGGATTTGCTCCACCTTGCGGCTTTGCTACCTTCTGTACCGGCCATTGTAGCACGTGTGTAGCCCCAGACATAAAGGCCATGCGGACTTGACGTCATCCTCACCTTCCTCCCGGTTAACCCGGGCAGTCTCATTAGAGTTCCCACCTCGCGTGTTGGCAACTAATGATAAGGGTTGCGCTCGTTGCGGGACTTAACCCAACACCTCACGGCACGAGCTGACGACAGCCATGCAGCACCTACTTAGCAGCCCTTACGGGAAATACTATCTCTAGTACTGTCTCCTAAATTTCAAACCTGGGTAAGGTTCTTCGCGTTGCATCGAATTAAACCACATGCTCCACTGCTTGTGCGGGCCCCCGTCAATTCTTTTGAGTTTCACCCTTGCGAGCGTACTCCTCAGGCGGTATACTTATCGCGTTAGCTTCGACACAGTCGGGGTTGAGCCCAACTACATCAAGTATACATCGTTTACGGCAAGGACTACCAGGGTATCTAATCCTGTTTGCTCCCCTTGCTCTCGCGCCTCAGCGTCAGGTAACAGCTAGAAAACCGCTTTCGCCACAGGTGTTCTTCCACATATCTACGCATTTCACCGCTACACGTGGAATTCCGTTTTCTCCGCCATCCCTCAAGTCTTGTAGTTTCAAATGCAGCACCAGAGTTGAGCTCTGGTATTTCACATCTGACTTACAAGTCCGCCTACGCGCCCTTTACGCCCAATAACTCCGATTAATGCTTGCACCCTCCGTATTACCGCAGCTGCTGGCACGGAGTTAGCCGGTGCTTCTTTACCTGGTACCCTCAAATTAGCTAGTTATTCACTAGCCTCTCTTGTTCCCAAGCGAAAGAACTTTACAACCCGAAGGCCTTCATCATTCACACAGCGTCGCATCGTCAGGCTTTCGCCCATTGCGAATGATCCTCGACTGCAGCCTCCCGTAGGAGTCTGGGCAGTATCTCAGTCCCAATGTTGGCGGTCAATCTCTCAATCCGCCTAGACGTCTTAGCCTTGGTGAGCTCTTACCTCACCAACTAGCTGATATCCCATGAACCTCTCTTCAACCGCAAGGCCGTTTTCACGGTCCCCCACTTTGATAGTTTAAAGTTATCTCTAACTACCTCATTCGGTATTAGCGGCCGTTTCCAGCCGTTATCCCCAGGTTGAAGGCAAGTTATTCATGTATTACTAACCCTTCCGCCACTAGATGGCAAGTTACCCTACCATCTCGTTCGACTTGCATGCCTCATCCACGCTGTCAGCATTCAATCTGAACCAAGATCAAATTCTCAAAAAATAAATTTTGATATATTTGTCTTTGTATTGACTCTAAAAAGCAAATAAAACATTTTTCAATATTCTATTCGCACAAGCTTTACTATTTGATTCTAAATTATTTGTTACAACAATCTAGTTTCAGTTCTAATTCATCACTTTTTTCCTGCTGTCAAGTATCGAACTAATTGCCTTTCGCAAGGTCTTTACTTCGACTGACTTACCGGCTTTACACCGGCTATTCTTTAGCACGTCGTTTTAACGTTTAAGATGTGCAATAACATACATAATCACCTTCTTTTTCTGCAATGTCTTTCCTAAAACTTTTCTCCCTTTCTTCACTTTTCCATAGAGAAATTTTCTTTTTTTATTTTTTTCAAACCTCGCAAAAAAACAAACAAAATATCGTGCCTTTCTTCTCTTCGTGCCCGTGTGCGTGCCCGTGCCGGTGCCCGATCTTTCTTTTCTTCTTCAACGACGGGAGAAAAGAAAGAAAGAAAGAAAGAAAAAAGAAGAGAATCGGGCACCGGCACGGGCACGCACACGGGCACGAAAAGAAAGAAACTCCTTTTCTTATCCTTCATACATGGGCTCATAGGCTAAGGCCGTATATAAAAGGCATTTTTTAGGAGAAAAAAATGAATTTACATAGTAGAGTAGTGTTTTTTCACTTAAGTTTATTAAAGGTAACATATGAAAAGTAAAAACCTGACTGAATCTCCGCTCTTTACCAACTTGTATGGTTGGTTAATCTGGGTGCTTAGTGCACTTTTTATGTTCTATAAGTATGCAATCGAAGTGTCTCCTAGCGTCATGACACATGACCTCATGAAAGACTTTTCTATTTCAGGCGCTCAATTAGGCAACCTGGCAGCTTGCTACTTCTACTCTTATCTTATTATGCAAATCCCTGCAGGCATTTTAGTAGACCGCTTCGGGCCTAGAAAAGTTACAACCATTGCCATCTTCTTATGTGCTGCCGGATCTTTTCTTTTTGGTAGAGCATCAAACCTATGGGAAGCTGAAGTAGGAAGATTTTTAACAGGCGCAGGCGCTAGCTTTGCAGCGATTAACTGTTTAAAGCTCATTGCTAACTGGTTTTCTAAAAAACGCTTTGCTTTTATGGCCGGGCTCATGATGACTATAGGAATGCTTGGCGCAGTTGGGGGGCAAAGACCTCTTTCTCGCTTTATCGAACTTCTTGGCTGGCGCCCTGCGATGGAATGGATTGGCGTTGGAGGCCTTGTTCTAGCTGTTCTATTTTATCTTGTTATCAGAGACAAATCTCCTACACATAAAGAAGAAGTGCATTTTGCACCTACAACAAAACTCTCTTCTCGCCTTAAAGAGATTATTAAAAACAAACAAGCATGGTGGCTCTCTCTTTATAGCGGCCTTGCCTTTGCTCCTGTTTCTGTTTTTGGCGGATTATGGGGCGTTTCATTCTTATCAGAAGCGTTTAACTTATCAGCTGCTAGTTCTGCGCACCAAGTGTCTTTAATTTTTATTGGCTTTGCTGTGGGAGCTCCTTGCTTCGGCTGGATTTCCGATGCTTTAGGACACCGCAAACACGTGATGTTTTGGGGAACGCTTGTGGCACTCATTTGTATGAGCGCTGTGCTTTATTCTCCAGCCCTTTCCTCTTTTGCTTTAGGAACACTTCTTTTTGTGTTTGGACTTGCCCTCAGCAGCTTCTTGCTTTGCTTCACCATGATCTGCGAAATTTCTCGCCCTATCATGGCCGCAACAGCTATTGGCTTTATGAACAGCTTCGATGCGATCATCGGTGCTCTTTCTGACCCTCTAACAGGAAAATTCCTCGATTTAAAATGGCAAGGCAAAATTGTCGATGGTGTACGCATCTTCTCTGTAGACGCCTACAAGCTCGCTTTAACCACCTTGCCCATTTACCTCGCCATTTCCCTTCTTTGCCTATGGGCAATTAGAGAAACCTTTTGCAAGCCAGTTTACCCCTCTACCTTGCCTTAATCCCTTACTATTTTCGCCAGAAAATCCAATAAAATTGGAGTTTCTGGCTGAAAAATCAAAAATATTCACTTTTAACTCCAATAAAATTGGAGTTTCTGGTAAAATAACGGATAAGGAGGGAAAATTCCATGAATCCTGTATTGCGCTTTGCTAAAACAGCTTATATAGAAACCCAGAACCTTATTCCTCTTTTAAGCGATTACACAAATCCTCACGATCTTATTGCTCGCATGGTAAAAAAGGGAGAATTAATCCGCTTAAAAAACGGATTTTTTGTCATTGCTGAAAAAATCGCAGATTCTCCCGTTCCCTATGAACAAATTGCCAATCTTCTCTACGGCCCATCCTACCTTAGCTTTGAATGGGCTCTTTCTTATTATGGGTTCATTCCCGAAGGAGTGTATGTTATAACAAGTACTGCTGCTACAAAATCAAAAAGTTTTAAAACCCCTCTTGGAACATTTGATTACATGTATCTAAGTCACAATCGTTATGCCATAGGGATTGACCAAAAAGAAAACGCTGCAGGCAAATTTCTCATTGCAACCCCTGAAAAAGCATTAGCAGATCTTGTCCACCTAAAAAGCAAAAAATTAACAGGTAAAGAATTGATCATCGATTTAGTTGAGGCTAGAAGAATTGATGAGCATCACTTAAGAAATTTAAACAAGAACCACCTTCTCGAAATTGCTACCAATTACCGTTCTCTTGCAGTTAGCACTCTTTCAAATGCCCTAGGACTCTTATGAATCATTCAAATATAAAAAGCATGCTGTCTCAATATCCCAATTCAAAAATCAATGAGCAAACAAAAATTCGAGAAGTTTTGCAACAAGCAGCACTTTTAGGCCTTGAAAGGCATGGTTTTTTTGAAAAAGCAGCATTTTATGGAGGAACAGCTCTTCGCATTTTGCATGGGCTTGATCGCTTTAGCGAGGATTTAGATTTTACTCTCTTAAAAGCTGATCCTCACTTTAATTTTACTCCCTTTTTAGAAGGGGTCCGCAAAGAATTAGCCTCTTTTGGCTTCGAAATGGAAGTTTCAATAAAAAGCAAAAATATAGAAACAAGTGTAGTTTCTGCTTTTATGAAAACAAACACGCTTTTACTTTATCTAGCAATCGGAGAGGAAAAAAAATCTAAATCCACTATTCACAATGAAAAAATCCAAATTAAACTGGAGGTAGATACAGACCCCCCTCCTTACTTCAGAACAGAAAATAAGTTAGTTCTAAATCCCTTATCTTTCTATATCCTCACTCTACATAAAAGCGATCTTTTTGCAGGAAAAATGCACGCCATCTTATATCGAGCATGGAAAGGAAGAGTAAAAGGAAGAGACTGGTACGATCTTATATGGTATATCCAAAATAAAATCCCTTTAGGCCTAAAGTGTTTAGAAGGCTATATGAAACAAACAGGAAATCTCTCTCATCATGAAATATTAGGCAAAGAACACATCCTCAACATGCTTAAAACAAAAATCCAAACAATAGACTGGGAAAGCGCAAAAAACGACATGCGTCCCTTTATTTCAGATCCCTCGAGGTTAGACATCTGGTCTCCTCAGTTTTTCGAAGCACTGCTCAAGCACCTTTTAGTCGAATAAAAGCCGGGATTTCTTCTTCACTGCAAATTCACATACTCCTAAGAATAGGGGATTTGCAGTGAAGGAAAAATTGGAGAAAGAAAACGAAAGGCGACCCGATGCTATTTCCTGGCAGCCTCGAAAGGGAGGACTTTCTTGAGGTAAGAGATAAAGTCTACCTTTTCAAGGCCCATGAGAGCAACGCCTGCTGCTGAACCGATGATGAGGATGCTTCCTCCTGTTCTAGCTGTGTAACCTTATAGCAGGAAAATTCCTAAGATCTAAATGGCAAAGGCAAAATTGTAGACGGTGTACCCATCTTCTCTGTAGATGCCTACAAACTTGCTTTAACAACCCCACCTATTTACCTCGCCATTTCCCTTCTTTGCCTATGGGCAATTAAAGAAACCTTCTGCAAGCCAGTTTACCCCTCCACCTTGCCTTAACCCCCCCATCATTTTCGCCAGAAAATCCAATAAAGTTGGATTGTCTGGCGAAAATCACCCTCCCCTCTTCCTTGAGCGACCTGCTAATGGCATTTTTACCTACATTCTGCCATTTGCAATGGCACTTTGCCGAAAAAACATAAACAACTGATAGCTAGATATATAAAACAGAAGATTCGCCCACTTCGCTCGCTACCAGACTTTTTTGTGTATAAGTACCTGAAAATTAGATAATTATCTGATTTTTCGAAAATTAAAACTAAGTTTATTAAATATTAATAATTTTATTATATAATATTGCTTAATTTAAAAAATAAAACTATTAAAGGAGAAAAACCATGAGTATTTCAGCATCAAGCGCAGCCGTAGCAAAAGCTAGAGATTTAGAATTCGCGACTAGTTCTCAGGCCACTCCCTCAAATGGGGGCACTGAGTTAAAAGAGATGAAGTATCAGAATAAATCCTTTGCAGAATCAATTTATTCCCTCGCCTTTGCCGAATCAAGTTATTCCCTAAGCGTTGAAGTCCGCGCGCTTACTGATATAGAAATCATAAAAGAAGAAAGTCATATAGCTCTTTGCACACACTTAAATATCATACTTCATGAAATACACAAAGCGCGGGAAGAATCCTCAGAAAAGGACAAGTATAAAAGAGGAGAGGAGTTCATCCAAAATATAATTAACACCAAACAGTTTAGATCCTCAATTGAAAAACGCTATAGCGTTATCTGCTTATTAGAGGCCAATAATTTAGGTGAAATTGACAGAGCCAATTTCTACATTCGCTGTCTATTAACCTCTGGACTTTCAGGCACAGTATGGGGCCTGAAGGAAATACAAGAAAGAATCGAAAATGCTTTGGACAGAGGGGAAAGATATTTTCCTCGCGTTGACCAAACGGGCCATATAGGGTTCGCTTCGCATGCAGCAGCTCTATCGCTTTTGCAAAAATACTCGCCTTGAAAGATTTCTTCTTGAGGCTCAAAAAGCCGGGATTTCTTCCCGGCTTTTTCATTTTACGATGATTAGAGGAGCAGATAAACGCCCATGCCGGCAAGGTAGCCGATGAGGGTGGGAAGGGATGCTTTTTTGAGGTAGGAGATGAAGTCTACCTTTTCAAGGCCCATCAGGGCAACGCCTGCGGCTGAACCGATGATGAGGATGCTTCCTCCTGTTCCGGCTGCGTAGGCAATCATGTGCCAGAAGCTGTGGTCTGTAGGGAAGATTGCCAAGGGGTACATGCCCATAGTGGCAGCTACTAGGGGAACGTTATCGATTAGGGCTGATACAAGGCCAATAAAGGTGGCTATAAGGGGCAAGCTTTGCACTGTGCTATTTAGCCATGAGGCAATAGCCTGCAAGACTCCGACTGTTTCTAGGGTGTTTACAGCAAGTAATATGCCTAGAAAGAATAAAACGCCTGAGGTGTCGATCTTCGAGAAGATATGAGGAACGCGCAGGAAATGGCGCTCTTCGTGTTTATGATGCATCAAATCTGTGACAACCCAAAGAACAGCTAACCCAATTAAAATCCCCATAAAAGGAGGAAGGCCCGTAATGGCTTTAAAGACAGGAACAAAAACTAAAGAGAGCACACCTAAACAAAAGACGAGTTTTCCCCCAGGCTGTCTAGGATTCTCAAGCTTTTCTGCTTTCGGGTATTTTCCTTTAAGCTGGAAGGTATAAATCACAAGAGGCACAAGAAGGGAAACTAAGCTTGGAAGGAAAAGGGATTTCATTACGGCAAGAGAAGTCAGCTGCCCGTTAATCCAGAGCATTGTTGTTGTGACATCTCCAATAGGTGTCCAGGCGCCGCCTGCGTTTGCTGCTACTACAACAATAAAGCAAAGGAAGTAGCGGTCTTCTTTTTCGCGCACAAGCTTACGGAGTAAAGAGACCATCAAAATGGTTGTTGTGAGGTTATCGAGAACTGAAGAAAGAAAAAAAGCGATAAGAGCAATGATCCAAAGAGTTTTGCGTTTGGATGTGGTACGGATAAGATCGGTGATAAGGGAAAAGCCTCCATGAGAATCGACTAGCTCAACAATTGCCATAGCGCCCATGAGGAAGAAAAGAATTTGTGCGACATCAGAAACATGAGAGCTAAACCCTAGCATTTTGTCTGCTAAAGACGCATCTGAAGAAACAAAATAAATAGCCCAGCAAAGGGTTGCTGTTAAAAGAGCGATTGCCGATTTATTGATTTTTAGAGGGTGCTCTAAAATGATTCCAACATACCCTAAAATAAAAAGGGCAATGATAACAAAAATAAAGAGTTCGAACATGTAGCCAGCCTTGGGTTTTAGTAAATAAGCCTAGGCGAGTTTTGATAAGGGCTTATACCAAAAGCGAAAGAGGACTTCATACGCATTAAGCTAAGGCTTTTCTTTGGCCTGAAAGGCCTATATGATACAGCCCAGGTCGCAGCGTAGCGGAGGCCTGGGTTTAGGGCACCCTCAAAAAAGGAGTCCTGAAAGGACGGTATAAGCTTACAATTTTATGCCGTCCTTTCAGGACTCCAATAATTATTTATCCTTAACCCAGGCCTCCGCTACGCTGCGACCTGGGCTGTATCATATAGGCCTTTCAGGCCAAAGAAAAACCTTAGCTTAATGCGTATGAAGAGGACTTTCGCTTTTGGTATAAGCCCTTATCCAAAACTCGCGTTAAATAAACAATAGAATAGCTTGCTGGGGAAAAAAAGGTGAGAGTTTTTTTAAGCAAGGCCGGTTTGGATGATGTCGTGCATTCTAAGGAGGCCGACAACTTTTTTGTCTTGATCGAGTACTGGAAGGATCATGATCCATTTTTTGGGATCTTGCTGCATAAGTTTTAGCGCTTCCCAAGCAAGCTTGCCTGGGTTAATAGAGGTGAAAGAGGAAGTCATAAGGCTTCCCATTGTCTCTTCTAAAACTTCTGGGCCTTTTGACTGGATGGCTCTTCGTAAATCGCCATCGGTAAAAATTCCAAGCATTCTTTGCTGGTCGTCTATAATAAGTTTACAGCCGCAGCCTTTAGATGTCAGTTTTGGCAGAATATCTTTCAACCTATCTTCTACCTTGCAAAGAGGAAGAGCCTCTTCTTTAAGCATGATTTCTTCTACAGTGATTGTCACTTTTCTTCCTAAAGTCCCCGAAGGATGGGTAAGCGCGTAATCGCTTAAAGAAAAATTCTTTGCGCGCATAAGGCCAATAGCTAATACATCGCCAAAAAGAAGTTGAACAGCAGTTGAGGTTGTAGGAGCTAAATCAAAGGGACAAAGCTCTTTTACAACAGGTAAAAAGAGGCTTAAATCGGATGCTTTAGCAAGGCGGCTTTCTTGTTTTGAAACAATAGAAATAAGAGTAACACCTCTTTTTCTCATATAAGGGATAAGATCTAAAAGCTCTTCTGTTTCGCCACTTTTGCTAAGAAAAATCACTAAGTCTTCAGAAGTGAGAATCCCTATGTCTCCGTGCAAAAAACTCACTGAAGAAAGAAAAAGTGCGCGCGTGCCCGTTGAGGTGAGCGTCATCGCAATTTTTTCGCCAATAATGCCGCTTTTGCCAACACCTGTAAATACAATGAGACCCTTGCACTTAAGACAAGCTTCAAAAACTTTAGTGACCTGAGGTGTATCGACATGATCGAAAAAATGCTCTATCTGCGCTCTTTGTTCTTTAAAAAGACTCGTTAACATAAGGGACCTTTAACTTTTCTCCCATTTTAGCCTTATTTTTCCTTGAAGTCTTCAAAAAAATGAACTAGAAGAAAGGGAAACACAGTAAAAATTATTAGGTTTATAATGTCTGGTAAGAAAATCCCTATAGCAGTTGCCCATGGAGATGGAATTGGCCCTGAGATCATGGACGCCACTTTACATATTTTAGACAAAGCCGGCGCGAATCTTGAGATTCATCCGGTAGAAATTGGAGAAAAAGTTTATTTGAAAGGGTTTCCTACAGGAATAGAGCCCAAAACCTGGGATGTGATCCGCCATACAAAAGCTTTTCTTAAAAGCCCTATTACCACTCCTCAAGGAGGAGGGTTTAAAAGTTTAAATGTCACTATCCGCACCTCTCTTGGGCTTTATGCCAATGTCCGCCCCTGCATTTCTTACTCCCCTTTTATTGCGACAAAGCACCCTCATATGGATCTTGTGATTGTAAGGGAAAATGAGGAAGATTTATATGCAGGCATTGAATACAAACAAACACCTGGAGTTTGCTCTTCTTTAAAAATTATTTCTAGACAAGGGACAGAAAAAATTGTCCGCTACGCCTTTGATTATGCGCGCCATCACGGAAGAAAAAAGGTTACCTGCTTTACTAAAGATAATATTATGAAGTTTTCCGATGGGCTTTTTCATAAAGTATTTGATGAAGTTGCAGCAGAATATCCCGACATTCAAAATGAGCATTGGATTGTAGATATTGGAGCTGCAAAACTTGCAGATACGCCAGAAATATTTGATGTGATTGTATTGCCTAACCTCTATGGAGATATTCTCTCTGATGTAGCTGCTCAAATTTCTGGATCGGTAGGAATTGGAGGCTCTGCCAATATTGGAAGCCATGGAGCCATGTTTGAGGCCATTCACGGCTCTGCTCCCAAAAGAGCGGGGCAAAATGCGGCTAATCCTTCCGGACTTCTTCTTGGAGCTGTAATGATGCTTTCTCACTTAGGAGAAATTGAAACAGCTGCGCGCATTCATAATGCATGGATTGCAACCATTGAAGCGGGCATTCACACCTACGATATTTTTAAAGAAGGAAAAAGCAAAGCTCTTGTTGGAACTAAAGAATTTGCAGAAGCTGTGTGTAAATTCCTTGGGGAAAAACCAAAAAAATTAAAACCTATTGAATACACTTCCCCCTCTAAAATTGAAACACTGCCTCAATTGCATGTATCAAATGAAAAAAGAACCCTTGTAGGCGTCGACGTATTTATTTACGAAAAAGAAGATGCGGAGAAATTTATTCAAAGAATGACAAGCTTAAAAAATACGCCCCTTCACCTTTCGATGATCAGTAATAGAGGGGTGCGCATATGGCCAGAGGGAATTCCTGAAACATCTTGCATTAACCAATTCCGCTGCAGATTCATGCACGAGAAAAAACATGACCCCGTCACGCAGCACGAAGTCCTGCTCATGCTTCAAGAACTCACAAATCTAGGCTGTGACATCATCAAAACCGAAAACCTCTACATGTTCGATGGCCACGCCGGCTTCTCCTCCGCCCAAGGATAAAACAGAGAGAAGATTTTTTTTATCTCCTCTCTCTTTCCCCTCTCTGTGGTTTCTTCCCTCTGTGGTTTAATCTTTGGCTAAGTCGTTGGCCCACTCAGCTTAGCCAAAGATTAAACCACAGAGGGAAGAAACCACAGAGAGGGGAAAGAGAGGAAATGTTACTCGGTGGTGGAGGATTCCTCGAGGTGTTTTTTGAGGGAGGCTAAAAAGCCACAGCCGTACATCCCATCAAGGACTCTGTGGTCAAAAGTTAGGCATACGTGCATGATAGAGCGGATGGCCATAGAATCGTCTTCTAGTACAACCACTTTTTTATCGATCGCTCCAATGCCAACAATCGCCACTTCTGGGAAGCGAATAATAGGAATCCCAATTTGGACGCCGCTCATGCCGAAGTTGGTCATGGTAATTGTCCCATCTGCCACATCTTCAGGAGCAAGTTTTCCTGTACGCGCTTTAAGAGAAAGCTCACCAATGGTTTGAGCAATTGTAGAAAGCGGCATCTTTTGGCAGTTTTTAATAACAGGAACAAGAAGTCCTTGATCAACACTTACGGCAATGCCTAAATTCACATAACGTTTTACAACAATTGTGTCTTGCTCAAGAGAAGAGTTAATTAAAGGATATTCTTGCAAAGCTTTAGCGATTGCTCTTGCAACAAAGCTTGTAATCGTGAGCTTTGCGCCGTGTTTTTGGGCAAACGCGTCTTTTTCTTTTTGAATGACTTTAAGAGGAGCTGTTACATCGACTTCAGCAACAAGAGTTGCGTGAGGGGCCTGGTAAAAAGAGCGTACCATGTTATCGGCAATGGCTTTACGCATGCCTGTCATTTTTACGCGTTCAATATCTTGGCCATAGCTTTCAAGCGTGGCTTTAGGAAGACTTAAAGGGCAAGGAGCTTTATTACCTTTTTTTGTCTCCACGTAATCTTCCAAATCTTTTTTCGTAAGACGTCCGCCTTGACCTGTACGGGGCATTTTTTCTAATTCAGAAAGAGCAACGCCCATTTCCTTAGCTTGCCTTAAGATGGCCGGAGAATAAAAATCTGCCATTTCTGAGGATGTTCCAGATTGAATTTCTTGTTTAGGTATCTCTTTAGCTTGTTCTTGGGGCAAAGCTTTGCCTGTTAAGGAAATAACTGCTAAAGGAGCTCCTACATCAAGTTCCTGATCTGACTCTGCTAAAATAGATTGAAGAATTCCTGCAACGGGAGAAGGGATTTCACTATTCACTTTATCTGTAGAAACTTCTAAAAGAGGTTCATCGAGCTTTACTGTATCGCCAACTTTTTTAAACCACTGCACAACAGTTGCACTTAAAATGCTCTCTCCTAATTTCGGCAATACCACTTTAAATTCTTCGCTCATAATTTCCTCAACGTTCTAATTTTATTTTTTAAAGCCTCTAGGTGCGCTTCTCCTGCCACAATTTCTAAAGAAACTTCTATGGCTTTAACAGGCAGGGATAGTTTTAAGTTTTTAGGATATTTAATAAAGTCTTTTTCAGTGCACACCAAAAACTCTGCGCCGGCATTTTTACATTTTATCGCAAATCCTTCTAAAGCTTCCAGAGTAAAACTTAAATGATCAGAAGCTACAAGGGTATCAACTAGGGTAGCGCCTAGTTCATTAACTGTATTAAAAAAATGATTAGGCTTACCAATCGCGCAAAAAGCCCCTACTTTTTTATTTAAAAGCAAAGGATTCCCCTTCATATGCATCCCTACAAAAGGAGCTTTGGTATACTTTACAAGCCTCCTTTTTACGCGCTCAAAATCTTCCCTATTTTTGACATGATTGATCACAATAAGGTCTGCTGTCTGAAGATTTTCTGGATGATCTCTTAAATAGCCGCGAGGAAGAAAAAATCCCTTGCCTAAAGGATCTTGTCCATCGATAACAATGATTTCTATATCTCTTGCAAGCTCTAAAGATTGGAGTCCATCATCTAAAAATAAAAGATCTGCGCCATGATGAATGGCAGCTTTGGCTGACTCCAGCCGATTTTTCCCAATCCATAGATGCATTTTAGGATTTTTTAATGACAGAAGATAAGGCTCATCTCCACAAATATCAGGAGAGAAAAGAGGGCCTTGTCCCTTAGCAATACAAACGGGCTGCTTAGATGCTTCCAAGCCCGATCTGTATCCTCTAGATAAAATAGCAAGAATGCCTTCTTCTGAAAATTCTTTAGCAAAAAGATCGATTAAAGGCGTTTTACCAGTGCCGCCAGCTGTGATATTTCCTATACTAATTACAGGAGCCGAGACTTTTTTTTGTTTAAGAAAATGGATCTTATATAAAAACCGTCTAAGACAAACAACGCCTCTAAAGCATAAGCTAAAAATATAGAGAAGAGCGCTAATAAAAGAAGCTTTTCTTCTTCCTTCAATAATATCTGTTACATACGTTTCAAGAGGCATAAAAAAGCTGCTTTTCAACCATTTCTATGATGATATGGATAGCTGTCATATGCGCTTCTTGGACTCTATCTGAATAGGTAAAGCCCCCTACTATCCACTCTAAATCGCTTAAGCCTTTAAGTTTTCCTCCCTCTTTTCCTAAAAAGGAGATGGTAGAAAGACCCATGGATTTCGCCATAGGCACAGCTTCTAAGATATTTGGTGAATTACCACTTGTTGTAAGGGAAATAAAAATATCGCCAGGTTTTCCATAAGCTTCAACAGCTCTAGAAAATACGCCTTCATACCCTAAGTCATTTGCAGTGCAAGTAAGATGTCCCGGGTCTGATAAAGCAATCGCTGGAAGCGCTTTTCTTTTATGGCGAAACTGCCCTGTAAGCTCTTCTGCAAAATGCATCGCATCGCAAAGGCTTCCCCCGTTTCCTGCAATAAGAAGCTTGCCCCCTTCTTTAAAACAAGCAGCAATTTTATGTGCTGCACTCTCAATAAAGGTAATACTCTCTGGTCTTTTCAAAAATTCAATAGCGCGCACACCATCTTCTACTGCCTGTAAAATATGTCCTTGCATCGTTCCTCATTCGTATTTGAAAAGTGATGATAGTACATAAGCAATTTTTCCTCTAAGAAAACTTAAGAAGCCCATTCAGATTTTTAAAATTTCTTTAAAATAAACAACTTAAATATTAATATTTTTCCAAAATCAACCTCAAAGGAGAAACACATGTCGAATGCAGCTTCTTTAGCATTTAATGCCTGCCGCGGAGAGTGCAGAAACCATTTCAATAAACTACATGAAGGCAGAAAACCTTCTATTGCTGCTGGCGCCACGCTTGTTAACATTGTAGCCCTTGCTATCTTTACAATTCTTTTTGCAACAGGGGTAATTCCTACATGGGCGCCCATGGTTGCTTTTGGCAGCTTAGTTGTGATTGCAGCAGCTATTTACGGTCCACGCCTTCTATGGGATGACATTCCTAAGCTAGTTAAAATTGTAGGGGGATATCTAATAGGAAAGCCTCAAACTAGCATAGATGGATCTTATGTAGGAATAAAGGGGAAATACGGACAATACTTCGATAAAGGCCTTTGCGATGCTGTTGCTACACTTTGTGAAGGACACAAGTTCGCCTCACTTCTTGATGCCGGCTGTGGAGATGGAAAATATGTCCATCAACTAAATAATGACCTTAAGGGTACACTCGTTCAAGGTTATGATGGCAATCCTTCTACCATTGAATTAACAAACAATGAATGCAAAGTACAATCTTTAACAACTCCATTTACGGAATTCTTCGATTGTATCATGAGTATAGAAGTAGGAGAAAAAATCCCTAAAAACCTAGAACAAAACTTCATAAATAACATCTCTAATAACGCAAGCCATATGATCATCATGAGCTGGGGACATCCCGGACAAGGGGGCCATGCCCACCAAAATGAGCGTTCTCAAGAGGAAGTAGCACAAGAATTTACACGTAGAGGATGGACTCTTGACGGCCAAGCAAGCCAACGCTTAAGAGATTCGTGCCACAGACAACATTATTGGCTTAAACAAAATATCCAAGTTTTTGTAAAATCGCTTTCATGAGCTATCACCTTGCAATTGTTGGTGCCACAGGAGCTGTTGGCAAAGAGATGTTAACCCTCCTTGAAAAAAGAGGGTTTCCTCTTAAAGAGTTAACCCTTTTTGCCTCGCCTAAATCAGCTGGGAAAACACTCTCCTTTAAAGGAGCAGACATTTCTATAAAGGCATTACATGAGGGGTGCTTTAAAGGGATTGATATCGCTCTTTTTAGCGCCGGGAAAAAAGCATCTCTTGAATATGTCCCGCAAGCAGTAAAAGAAGGGGCGATTGTTATTGACAATGGCTCTGCCTTTAGATTAATGGAAAATGTCCCTCTTATTATTCCCGAAATTAACGCCCACGCCCTAAAAAATCACCAAGGCATTATTGCATCGCCTAATTGCACAACAACGGTGATGCTTATAGCTCTTGCCCCTTTGCATAAGCCCTACACCATCAAAAGAATTGTAGCCTCTACCTATCAGGCAGCAAGCGGAGCTGGCGCGCTCGCCATGAAAGAGCTAGAAGAAGAAACAGCTGCTGTTCTAAATAACAAACCCTATGAAAGAACTGTTTTTACACACCCTTACGCGTTTAACTTATTTACACACAACTCCACGCTTACCGAAAACGGATATGTGGAAGAAGAGCTTAAAATGGTATTTGAAACGCATAAAATTTTAGAAGATCCTTCCATTAAAGTAACAGCCACATGCGTAAGGGTGCCAGTGCTGCGCGCGCACTCTATTTCCTTAAACGTAGAGTTTGAAAAACCAATCACTAAAGAAAACGCTTATTCCCTACTTAAAAATGCAGCGGGCTTAAAAATTCTAGAAGACCCCTCAATGAACAGATTCCCCATGCCTCTTGATGCCACAGGACAAGACGACATCCTTGTAGGAAGAATACGCCAAGATATCTCTCAAGCCAACACCCTTGAATTCTGGGCCGTCGGCGACCAGCTCCTAAAAGGAGCCGCCCTAAACACCATCCAAATCGCAGAACTCCTCTGTGCTCAGCGCGTAACCTAAAAAAACCACGAGAGCAAATTTCTCTCTCCCTCTCTCTTCCTCTGTGGTTTCTTGTCTCTGTGGTTAAAAAAATGCGAGTTCTTGTACTTCAAGTGTTAGCCAAAGATTTAACCACAGAGACAAGAAACCACAGAGGAAGAAAGAGAAAGAGAGAAAAAAATCTCTTTGTTTTTCCTTTAGTATAGGAATCCAAAGAGCCAAAGAGGAATCTTTGCCCCCGCTCCTTGCTCAATTTCATCACACGCAAGAAAAGCATTTTTTTGTGATTTTATTTGCTCAAAGCTCTTGTTTTTGCCGCCCACTTCAAAAACATAGTCTCCTTCCACCCAAAAATCTCCATTCCCCGGTACTTTTACGCTATGTTTTTGTGCTAGCATATTTAAAAAAAATGTCTCCCTCACCGTTCCCTTTTCAGGCAAAGAAGAGGAAATCGCGTATAATTGATTAGGATTTTCGAGATATACTTTAGAAGGAGATTCTAAAGCTGCAAATTTTTTTGTTGCCTTCGAAACAGATCGAATTAACCCCGCATCTTCTAAATGAGAAAAATAAGCCTTTAAAGTACGTAAATCCCCTACCTCTATGACATTTTTCATATGATTCCAATTCGGCATAAAAGGAACTGAATTAGCAATAAAAACAAGAAGCTTTTTCATTTTATGAATACTTGCGCCTGTGAGATGAGGATAAATCGCAGCTAAATCTGCTTCAATTGTTGTATGGGCATTTTGCTCTAAGGTCATTTTATAAATGGCTTCATTATTCATTTCAAAAAAATAAGGGTAGTACCCCACTTTAAGATATTTATGAAATTGAGGAATGACGCGAAGCTCTTTCTGATTTAATTTCTTAAGCAACTTATCTGCAATTTTTTCATGATTAAGACAGATTTCTTTTAACTCATACGCAGGCAACTCTATCTGATGCACTAACTCTAAATATTCTCTATAAGACATCCCTTGCATATGAAAAAGAGCTGCACGCCTTGTAAGGTCATGGCTTCCTTTATAGATCTCTAAGGCCGAGCTTCCGGAGGCAAAAATTTTTAAATCTTTAAAGGTGTCGTAAATACTTTTTAACTCTTTTGACCAATCGGGATACTTATGAATCTCATCAAATACAATCCATTTTCCCCCTAAAACATGAAACTGCTCTGCTATTTCATACAACGAAGTGGACCCCATTAAAAAGTGATCCGCTTGAATATAAAGAATGCGCGGATCAAACCTATCTCCTTTAACGAAATCGAGCAGCGTTTGAACTAAGGTTGTTGTCTTGCCCACCCCTCTTTGACCTACAAGGACAGTCATCCGATGGCTAAAATTTACATTTCGGATGAAATATCTCCTATAAGAAGAGTTTTTAATCTCTAAAAATTTGTGACTTAGCTTCTGCAATTCCTCAAACATACTCTACCTATGTATTACAATCCCATTGTATCACAAAAAACAATGTATTGCAATACATACATCCAAAAACCTTATTATAAACAACTTAAGAAACATCCACATCTTCCTCTTATGCTGAAAAGTTCTGATATAGGCTGATTAGCGATCGAAAATTCTCTTTAATAAATACGGGTCAATCCTTCTGGACCTTCTTCGACGTTGTGGTTGGAAAAGCGTAACAATCTGATAATAAGCATAATATAGCACCCTCATAATGGTGCGGATTACTTATTTGAGTATTTAAGTATCATGTGCTACAATTTAGGAAACAAGAAAAGGAGAAAAAATGAGTGCGAGAACCACAAGAATGTCAATCGATGTACCGTTAAAAGATCATAAACGCATAAAGGTGTTGG
>JABDCQ010000005.1 GCA_013288075.1 Chlamydiota bacterium
GTAAGAAGCAAATTCTTTACTGCCTGAAAGAGATTCAACAAATGCAGCAATCTTGCTTTCTTCAATTTGTTTTTGAATAAATGCCAAGAAGTGTTCTTCAATTTGGAATCTGTTTTGCCCAGGAACTTCGACAAGAGTTAGAGGTTTGAGTTGATTTTTTAAGAAATCGTCGATAATCGCTTGTTTGCTATTAAATAATTTTCCTGTGACAGCAGAAGAATATACTATTTTTTTTATCGGTTCTTTGCGCTTTACAATATAGTTTTTAATGACTTCAGGGTCTTCTGAAACATAAAATCTTTTTACTTTAAGGCCGCCCATTCTTTCTTTATTTTCAGGGCAATTGGAAACCCAATCATAAATGGCGTCTTGCGGGTTAGGGTGAGTATTATCTCCGAATACTTTTCCTGTGAATGGACAGATATATATTTTTTTTGTCTGTTCATTAACCGCTTGCTGTCCAATTTGGATTTTAATTTCCGTTTCTCTCCAAAGTTTCCCTTGCTCCTCGAGCATTTTTACAAGCTCGTCTTGGCTTTGGTAAATCTTTTTTTCACGTATAAAGAGAACAGGTTTTATATTAAATTTTTTCTCAAGAAAAAAAAGATAAGTTGTAATTAAGTCCGCTTTTTTATTCTTCTTAAGAAATTTTTGTAACTCTTCTTTCAAACTTTCACTAATGACAGCCGATGCCATTTTTACCTCAATAAAAATATCTGTGTAATTGGAATCATTGAGGGTACCCCATCTGTTCATTATTTAGCAAGACTCTTTTTTTGCCGAAAAAAAGAAGGTTGATTTAGACTGGAAAAAATGGTATTATCTTCAACAACTTTCAAAAAATTTATCCCAAGCGGAGGATCCTTATGGTATTAGCTGCACAAGACACTCTAATTCTTGAAGAAATAGAGGTGCCAGAATATGAAAAAGTTATTTTAGCTACCGATGATAGTGTTGGCCTTAAAGGAATTATTTGTATTCATAACACAAGCTTAGGACCAACGCTTGGGGGCATTAGAATTTACCCTTACGCTAGTTTAGACGATGCTTTAACTGATGCAAAGCGCTTAGCAAGAGGAATGACCCATAAATCAGCTGTTGCAGGCACAGGGCTTGGCGGAGGAAAAAGTGTGATCATTGCAGATCCTAAAAAGGAAAAGACGCCCGAGCTTTTAGCTGCATTTGGAAAAGCTGTCCATCGTTTAAAAGGTCTTTATATCTGCGCAGAAGATGTAGGCTGCACAACAGAAGATGTAATGATTATTCAAGGGGTAACTCCTTATGTTGTAGGACTTCCCCATGAGAAAAGCAGCGGAAACCCAGCTCCTTTTACAGCTTGGGGCACATATAGAGGGATTCAGTCTGTTCTTAAGCGTATTTTTGATGACGAGAGTGTAAAGGGACGCACCATTGCTATTCAAGGACTTGGAAGCGTGGGGGCCATTTTGGCTGAAATTTTATTTTGGCATGGAGCCAAACTCATTATTAGCGATATCGATGAAGCTAAAGCGCGCAAGCTTGCTAAACAATTTAATGCAGAGTATGTACCACCTCACGCTATTTTAGAGGCGGAATGTGATGTTTTAGCCCCTTGTGCAATGGGCGGAATAGTGAATGCAGCCTCTATTAAAAAGATGCGCACAAAAGCAATAGCTGGGTGCGCAAACAATCAACTTCTTAAAGATAGCGATGCGGATGATCTTTTACGAAGAGGCATTTTATATGCACCTGATTTTGTGATCAATGCAGGCGGTCTTATTAATGTTGTGCAAGAGCTTGAAAAAGAAGGCTACCAGCCCGCTTTTGCAAGAACTAAAGTGGATCAAATTTATGATCAGCTGATGCTTATTTATGGTGTTGCTGAGCAGAATAAGTTCTCAACACATAAAGCAGCTTTAGAGATTTGCAGCTACCGTTTAAAATATGGAATTGGCAAAAGATCAACCCCTTTATATTTCCACCACTCTAACCACTCACTTTAAGACCTTTTGCATAATTAAGGTTCTGTCGATTTTCGGGTTCTTTTGAGCCGTTTTTCGATTCAAATGACAGGGGTAATATCGCGTGGATATGGCCCCTGTCATTTGAATCGAAAAACGGCCAAAATAATCCCGAAAATCGACGAACCCTTAATTATACAAGAGGTCTATGACTAATTTAAATCAGGCTTTAGCGGAAAAGGTAAGAGTTGCTCTTTTAAAAGCTTATGGGGAAGAAAAGGATTTACTTCCCTCTTTTCTTGAACCTGAAATTACGCAAAGCACTCAGGCGCAGTTTGGACATTATCAGTGTAATAATGCCCTAAAGCTTGGAAAAGCTCTTCAGCTTAATCCTCGTCTTGTAGCAGAAAAAATTATCTCTCTTATAGATCCTAGCGGAATTAGTAAGCTTGAAGTAGCAGGTGCCGGATTTATCAATATTACTTTAGATGCTTCTTTTTTAGCGCATCAGGTAGAAACTCTTTTAAAAGATGCTCATTTAGGGATTGATTTAGCTAATCCTCCTCAAAAAATTATCGTTGAATTTTCCTCTCCAAATGTTGCCAAAGATCTTCATGTAGGCCATTTACGCTCTACCATTATAGGCGATGCTCTTGCTAGATTATTTACATTTCTAGGCCACCATGTTTTAAGGCTTAATCATATAGGGGATTGGGGCACTCAGTTTGGAATGCTTATCGCTTACATGCAAGAAAGCGCCCCTGAGGTTATAGAAGGAAAAGTGGATACCGATATTACTTCTCTTATGACTTGGTACAAAGCCTCCAAAAAGAAATTCGACGAAGATCCTGAATTTAAAAAACGCGCTCAGTTAGAGGTTGTACGTTTGCAGGGGGGAAATCCAGAATCCTTAAAAGCTTGGAAGATGATCTGTGCGATATCGCGCAAGACTTACAATGAAATATATTCCCTCTTAAATGTGAAAATTGAAGAGAGAGGAGAATCTTTTTATAATCCTTTCTTAGAAGATGTGGTAGCTGATCTAGAAAAAAAAGGGATGATTACGATTTCTGATGGAGCAAAATGCGTATTTCTTGAAGGCTTTAAAACGCGTGAAGACACCCCTTTACCCATGATTGTGCAAAAAGCTGATGGGGGCTATAACTACGATACAACGGACATGGCAGCAGTGCGTCACCGCATTTTTGTTGAAAAAGCCGATCGTATTATTGTTCTTACAGACTTAGGCCAATCTTTGCACTTTCAGATGATTATCAAAGCTTGCCAAAAAGCTGGATATCTCGACCCCATTAAACCGCAAATGGATCATGTGGCATTTGGCGTAGTGCTTGGAGCCGATGGGAAAAAATTCAAAACACGCTCAGGCAAGACAGAAAAGCTCATTGATTTACTCCAAGAGGCAGTAGCTAAAGCTAAAGAAGCAATTAAAGAGCGCCTACCCGATCTTAGTGAAAAGGAACTCGAAGACTCTGCGTTAAAACTCGGAATTGGAGCTGTAAAATACGCCGATCTTTCTTGTAATAGAATAAAAGATTACGTATTTAGCTACGACAAAATGCTCAGGTTCGAAGGAAATACAGCGCCCTTTTTACTATATGCTTATGTCCGAGTAAACGGCATTAAAAGAAAGGTCGGTAAAGATATTAGAGAGGTGATGAAGCGGGCCCACATTACTCTTACTCAACCTGCAGAAATCTCTCTTGCCCTTCATATTAGACAGTTTGGAGAAGCACTTGATGCAGCGGCACGTGAACTACTTCCTAATAGACTCACAGATTATCTCTATACCCTTGCAGAAAAATTCCACCACTTTTTCCATGAGTGCCGCGTAGAAGGAACTCCTGAAGAAGAAAGCCGCCTCCTTCTTTGCGAAGCAACAGCCAGAGTCTTAAATCAAGGACTAAATATCCTTGGCCTTGAACCCCTCGAGCGCATGTAATCTCTAAATGATTGTTTTGATTCTTTCAAAAAAGACGGGAGGGATGTTGTGTTCTTGATAGACTTGATTGAATCGATCTTCGATAAGGGCCCAGTTTTTATCTTTTTTTAAAACTTCATTTTTAAAAATATCGAGCATTTTTCCTTGCAACCCCTTTTCAATGCATTTTTTCATGAATAACTGACACTCCTCAATATTACCTATACACTCAAAAGAACGGTGACCTTCTATCCCTGTCATATTTTTATAATGCATAATGAGGTCTTCATCATCAAAAGGGTTTACCCCAAAAATTTGATCTACAAGAGATTTTTCAAAATGTGCAAGATAACCAAGCCAAACATAGGCGCATTTGGGACATTTTTTACACCACGGTTTATCTACGTTGCAGGAATGAGAATTTTTAATAAATTCTGGGTAGTTTGCAATGTGGCTAAAAATTCTATAATCATAAATGGGCTTTAAGATACTAAAAAATTTAAAGTTTTTAATAAGAGATCGATGAATGAACTCCTGAAAGAAGATTTCAGCCTCTAAACTTTTCACCCATTGATGATTTACTTCTCCTTGAATGCCTTCCCAATATAAATTCCCCGTATCAGAGCTTTTTTCATTGGCAAAACATAGTGTGTTATATTGATTAAACAACATGACAGGTAGTGCTTCGAAGATGCATTCGGGAATGCCTAAAGTAAATGCACCTTTTAACTCTTTGTAATAGAGGTTCATAAAAGGGCTTTCTGTAAAGTCATCGTAGACAGATACTTTATGACATTTAACTGGGGAGGCGTGCTGTAATAATTTGGAACAGAGTTCCTGTTGGTGTTTTGAGCTGCCATACTCGGGACGACTCCATTGGTAAACAGCGTAGCTAAGATTGGATTTCTCAAGAAGCTTCATTGCAAGAAGACTATCTTTACCTCCTCCATTTCCCACTAAAATGGGTTCATGGGCTTCACTCTGATCGATAGACAATGTTGTATTCTCATTATCAGATAGCTTTTCATGAATAAAAATTGGCTTGTATTCATTTCCTATTCTATTTTCATATTTGCACTGTGTGTAAGCATGTTGAAAAGTTTTTAGGAAAAATTCTAATGTTTCTTGAGAGAGATGTGATGAAATGAGCGTAAAATCTATTTTAGCAGGGAACAAGGAGCAATATTTAAATGTTTCACAAACTGCAATATGTGCATATATTTTGTTGAGCAATGTATCATTGTAGCGATTGCTTAACTGAAATAAATCAACATCAGGATAATAAATCTTTGTCTGGAAGGTATAATCATCGACTTGATGCATAATTTCTAGGTGAAATTGAAAAGTTTTTAGACTTACTATTTTAACACAATTTGGGAAAGTTTTTTTATGCATTTTTATTCCTAACAAAGGCCAAAGGGGGGCTTACACTGCATTTTCTTTTTGTTTATTTGGTCTGTTTGTAAAATAGGGGCAAAGTGACTTTGTACAATAGGGAAATCCCATGTATTTTCCAAAATAACATTTGCAGCTAGGCGCCCAATTTCATCTGAACCGCGTGCGCCATGTCCATTTCCTCCGACAACTACATTTAAACTGCTATCTTCATTTAATGGGCCAATATAGGGGTGATGAGAGGGAGTTTTCTCAATAATACAACAGGCTTCACGAATGGATACCGGCTTGAGGGTGGGCATAAGCATCTGTTGCATTTTCATTAGAAAGTCACGTTGTTGTTTTGTGATTTTTTGTTCGATATACCATTGTCTCATTTTTTCTAGGGTATGAAGCTCTTCCACAATGGGTTGCATTCCAGGTCCTATACGAGCGTACCATTTGCCATCAGGGTATTCAATCGGAGGAAGCAAGTAAATCGACATATTTTCATTACCTGTATCTTCTGGGTCAACTGTAATAGTAGTAGGCATTTTCTTAAAGCTTTCAAGGTTTTCTTGCTCTACTTCAAAAAGAAGATTTGGCTCTGTAAATGCATGCAATGCAAGATGATATCCGTTTGGCAAAAGTGCGTTATGATTTATGAATGCACCCGCTGCGATCAATATTTTTTTTGCATAAATTTCATTTGATTTTCCATCCTCTGATATATGTAATTGCCATAGATCGGATGATTTATCCTTTTTAACTTTCTTAACAGAACACCTTAAAAGAATCCCTCCGGTGCTCTCAAAAAGAGAGATCTGTGCTGATACTAGTTTTCGTGGGTTTAAATATCCTGCCATTCGATCTTCGAAGAGTCCTTCTACACCTCCCGATAACTTTGGCACTTTAAGGCAGGGCCAATGATCTTCGATAGATTTAGCAGTCATTGTTTTGACAGGAATAAGATTGGCCTCGCACTGCCTTAGTATAGATTGAGTGCGATTAGCGATTGTTTTTGCCATTAATACAAGAGATCCTTTCTCGTAAAAGAAAGGAATTCCTGACTCTGCTTCAATATCGCGAAACCGATTTAAAGATCTTGAATCTGTTGCAGCCCATACCTCATCCCACCCTAAGCGCCTTGTTATTCTAGCTTGGTCGTAGTAGGCTCCAAATGATTGCTGAGAAGATGCGATTTGTTGACTGATTGGTTCATCAGGACCAATCAGTGCCACGTTTGCCCCATTTTTTCTTAAGTATTTAGCTGCGGCAGAGCCAAACATACCGGCGCCAACGACTATAATATCAAAGTAAGATTGTTTCATAGAGCGTATACCTTAATAAAATCCTTATTTTTAAGGCAATGTTATGTTAAGAATAATAAAATATGTTAACTAATATATTTGATATTTTTAGTTTGGAGAATTTGAGATTGTTTGCTAGTTTAGGAATCGGAATTTTTTGTTCCATTCAGTAAAAAAAAGGTAAAGAAATGAAAAAAAATCTACTCTTCTTGCTCACATGTTTGCTAAGCTTTTGTGGAGCTACTTCTAGCTCAATTTCGGTTGATGTTCCGGTAAATTGTAAAACCTCGATCATTGGAGGTGGGATTGTTGGCTCTCTTGAGTCTTATTATGCTTATAAGGACGCTGAAAAAAATGGCAGAAGAATTTGTATTACCGTTTATGAGAAAGGCAATTCTTTTGATTCATCGGGTATAGGTCAACCTTCTACAAACACTTCGTATAATATTGTACCAAGCCTCACTATTGATGAAATCTTAAGTGTAGTTCCTCGTGGTTCCCAATTAGTTGAAAAATTAGCTGTTCTTTTTAGCGAGCCTGGAGGAATTCGTATAGATGATGTAAGAGGGGTTAATGACTCTCTTTCTGCAGTTAATTTTAAAGAATCTGTAGCAATTTATGGCTCTAATAAAAATCATGATGATCGTACATTGGCTTTATTAATGCTTGGCAAAAGAAGCATGGATTTATGGCAACAAATGTATGATGAAGGAGATGAAGAGCTTAAAAGCATTTTGGAATTGTCTAACTTCAATCCTTGCCGAGAGCCAAGAGATGGATCTAAAAAGGTTTTACATGATGGATATCGCATTGATTTAATCTATGGTATCGCAAATGCAGAAGAGCGTGCCATGAGCATGCAAGCTGATTATGAAAAATTAGGATACAAAAACTGCAGAATTCTATCTCCAGATGAAGTTATCGCAATTGATCCTTATTTAGCGGATTTTTGCGATAATCATTCTGATGTAGATGTGAATAGCCTCCGCGTTTGGAAAAAGGACAGCGTTGCTTTATGGAGACCTGGAGGTTGCATTGACACGCGCACTTTTTTACCCAAATTTTTTGCTTACATGAAGAAAGTAATGGGTCAATATACAGATTCCAATGGTGAAATCCAAGATTGCTTTCAGCTTCAGTTTGGAAAGGAAGTAGTAGGTGTAGAATTCGATACTGAGTCAGAGAACCTCTCTATGATTGGATTAAAATTTAGCGATGGAACATACGAGCTGAATAATCCATTAGCTCTTGATTCTCGTTATGTATTTTGTCTTGGAGAAGCTATTGGAACTCTTGATAAATTAGGGTTTAATGAGCCGGCTTTTGCAGGTTTTGCAGGAGCTTCACTCTTGATCTCCATCCCCCTTCCAAATGATCAGATTGAGATGTATAAGAACTTTTCTCATTGCATGGAAGTACATAACGAAGGGATTGTTTTGGCTTGGCAAGCTAGATGTAAAGAAGACAATATTTTTATTGGAGTAGCTGGCACAAAGGCGTTTTATGGCGATAAACAACCAAATAAAGATGAAGATTTTGCAAAAAATAGAAATCTTCTGCAGTTAAATATGGTCAATGATGTTTTGCCTGAATTTATCTCGTTAGCTTGTGGATATGATACGAAAGGAAAGGAGATATTGGCTGAAGAATTGTCTTCTTTAGAGGATAAAGGTCTTGCATGCCGCTTTGCAGGAAGAAGAGCTGTAGCTTATGATGGTTTTCCAACAATAGGCCTGCTTTATTGCAAAGGACGCAAAGTAACCAATGCGCGTTGTACAACGCATCTTGGTTCAGGAGGAGTTTCCTTTGGTCCTGGAGCAGTTTTTATCAGTCGCAGTGCGGAAGCAGGCTCTAATGATGCTTTTGTTCAAAAGGTTTTAACATACGCCGATTCAAGACGTATTGCTGAGTAAATAACTTAAGGGAGTCTCGCAGCCGCAACTGTTAGACTCCTCTTTAGTAAAGAGGTCTAATGCTGAACTTTTTTATTTTTTTGATTCTTTTTACTCCTCTAAAATAACGGGGTTTTGTGGGCTTCGCCGGGCATTTCTTGGACGTATTTTGGTACGGCGTAGCCCGGAAGGATGGCCATGAGTTTTTTTATAAGAATGGCGCCTTGGTCAGGGTCTACCTCAAAATGAGAGGACCCAGCTACCTTATCTAATTGATGGAGGTAGTAGGGAAGGATTCCTTGATCGGTAAGTTTTTCTGATAATTCTTTTAGAGTCGCTACATTATTATTCACATCTTTTAGAAGAACGGATTGGTTTAAAAGAAGAATTCCTAATTTTTGTAGTTTTTTTAAGGCAGTAAAAATATCTGCATCGAGTTCTTTTGGGTGGTTGGTATGGATAATGAAGACGATTTGAGGGCGCATTTTTTCTAAGATATGAAGCAACTCTTCATCGATTCTTTCAGGAATTCCTATAGGGAAGCGGCTATGAAAGCGGATTTTTTTTATGTGGGCAATAGAAGAGAGTTCTTTGAGTAGTGCTTCAAGGCGTTCGTTGCTAAGAGAAAGGGGGTCTCCACCGCTTAAAATAATTTCTGCTAGGCTTGTATCTGCGCGGATGAGTTCAAGCTCTTTTTCAAAGGATTTTTCTTTTGTGTCGTAATCGAAATTCTTTCTAAAACAGTATCTGCAGTGCATGGCGCACGCACTTGTACACACAAGAAGAGCTCTTCCTTCATATTTATGGAGTAATTTATTCTCTTTGCGAAAGACGCCATCTTGTACAGGATCTAGAGTAAATCCCTTTTTTTCTTCTAGTTCCAAAAGACTTGGCAAAAATTGTTTTAAGATGGGGTCATTAATATTATTTTTTTCAATTTTGCTCGCTAACCTGAAGGGAAGATTCAAAGGAAACTTAGGGTTTTTCAAAATAAAACTATGATCGCTAAACTCAAGAAACTGTAAAAGTTTCTCCCAATTAGTAAAGTTTTGCAGTTGAATCTGGCGCCAGTTACCCATTATACCCTTATAAAAGGGCCACATTATCCAACAAACCCCCCAAAAACACCACCTAAAAAACTCGAGGAAAAGAAACAGAGAGGATGATCTCTTTCTTCTTCTCTGTGGTTTCTTCCCTCTGTGGTTAATCTTCTGGCTAACCCGAATAGGCAACGACTTAGCTAAGATATAAACCACAGAGACAAGAAACCACAGAGGAAGAAAGAGAGAGAGAGAGAGAGAAAAATATTCTCTTTGTTTATTTTGTAGTTGCAAGAAGTTCGGGGAGAGGGGTCACAAGGGGCGCTCTTGAGATGTTGGCTCCGAGGGCTGATAGTTTTTCTACGATGTTTTCGTAGCCTCTATCGAGGTAATGGAGGCCTGAGATTTGGCTCGTATCTGGTGCTAAAAGAGCTGCCATGACGTAGGCAAATCCGGCTCTTAGATCTGGGATAGCGATATCTTTTGCGTGAAGGGGCGTTGGGCCTTTAACAACGAGGCTGTGCCGAAAGTTTTGGGAAGCAAAGCGGCAGCAGGTATTTCCAAAGCATTGCGTGAAAAGCTCAATTTCTGCGCCCATTTGCTTAAGCTCTTCTGTATAGCCAAAACGATTTTCATAAACAGTTTCATGGATGATGGAGCTTCCTTGAGCTTGAGTAAGAAGGACAACAAAGGGTTGTTGCCAGTCGGTCATAAATCCGGGATGCACATCGGTTTCAATATGAAGACCTCCTTTTAAGGGGCCTTTATAGAAAAATTCTATTCCTGTCGCTTTTACGTTAAAGCCGCCGCCTACTTCTCTTAGCTTATTAAGGAAAGTGATCATATGAAGATGTTGAGCTCCTTCTACAAACACTTTTCCTTTTGTGCTAATCGCTGCCATTCCAAAAGAAGCCGCTTCAATACGGTCTGTAATGACGGTATGTTCTACATCATAGAATGTGGAGGCCTCTTGTATTTTTATTGTTCTATCAGCATCGATAGAAATGATCACTCCTAATTTCTGTAAAAAGAGGATAAGATCGATCACTTCAGGTTCCATCGCTGCATTTTTGATAAGCGTTGTGCCTTTAGCTCTAGAAGCTGCAAGAATGCTATTTTCTGTAGCTCCAACAGAAGGATAAGGAAGTTCGATAACAGTTCCTTTTAATCCATTATGTGCGTGAGCAAAATAAGCCCCTTCTTTTTTCATTTCGCGGTATTCAATCACGGCTCCTAATTTTTCAAGAGCTTGGATATGAAAATCGATGGGTCTTTTCCCAATTTTGCATCCTCCCACTGTGGGAATAATGATGTCTTCGTCTGTTCTTCCTAAAAGAGCTCCAATCATCAAAATGGGGATTCTATTCGATCCGCAAAAACGTTGGGGGACATAAACAGACTTAAGTTCTTTGGTGACAATTTCAATGACGCCTTCAGCTCTATCCCAATGCACTTCCGATCCAATTTCTTGGCAAAGTTCGATGGTGATTTCTACTTCAGCAATGTTGGGGACATTATAAAATGTACATCTTTTATCGGTGAGCAAAGAGGCAACAAGAAGTTTTGTGATCGCATTTTTTGCCCCAGCAGCTTTTATAGATCCTTCTAGAGGAACTCCACCTTTAATTTTAAGAATGTCCATTTTCTCTCCCGCGTTTCTTTTCTTATAAAGCTTTTCTTAAATAGCTTCCACAAGAAGTTGCTTTGTAAATTTGATTATATCTTTGTCTTTTTGCTTAAGAGAAAGAGGGAGAAGACTTTTAAGCTGGGCATCAGAGGAGATGTAATGAAGCGCAAGCTTTTCATGAGATTTAAAGTGCTGTTCATGGAGTTTTAAAGCTACCCACCCCATTGTTTTACGCGCATTGATTTCTACAATGGGTTGCAGAAGAATTTTGCAAGGAATTGTGTTTTGCTGATAGAGCATGGCATCAATGCCTACATTGCCAAAATACCCTAAGGCGGCAATTTTTTTAAGCGCTTGCTTAGCAACAGATAGATGCTCTTCTAAATAGGGGAAGTATAATCCAAAGTAAGCTGGAACATCTCCTACGCGGTTGGTTAAGTAACGTCCTTTTGCATCATTTTCACAAATGGTTACTCCCACATATTCTATTTTTCCTTTAGGATGAATTTCCCATTGCGTACTAAAATCAAGAAGTCTAGTTACCCAGGGCTCTGCAATAACAGGTCTTTGCATTTTCCATTCTTTACTCAAGAACTGCATGATTTTTTGTGTATTAAGAGGCGTTAAGGGATCAATATGCAAATGTCCCTTCCCAGATACTCCAAAGCAGGTTTTTAAAACGGCTGGGGCTTTAAGCTTGGCAAGCCACTTCATGGCTTCTTCTTCAGAATAAAGCAGACTTGCTCCTGGAAGTTTAGGGCTGCATTGAAAGGAAAACTCTTTAGAATTTACTTTTTTTGTTATTTCCCAAGAGGGCATATCGTAGTGTAGATGATGAATATGCGCCCAATCTGCGACACTTCTTGAAGCGCCCCAAGATTCGATGCGGTAAGCTCCAAGCTCGTCTGCATGATTTAGCAGATGAAGTTTAGGCGCTGTGATTTTTAGGGATGCGAGTGTTTGCCAAAATTCTTCCTCAGGTTCATGCGTGACTAGAACTCCATCTCCTGGTTCTGCATAGAGGAAAGGAAGAAATTGAAGCTGGAGAAAAATTTGGTGTTTCTCAAAAGTTTTTTCAAGGGGAATTGTTTTATTTTCAGCAATTTCCCATTCGAAGTTTGTGTTGGCAACGTGAAGTCTGTTCATGCTTTTAACTTGATGTTCCACTTTTAATCGATTTTTTTTTGTCTGCATTATATAATCAAGAGTGAAATACGCACCACGGTAAAAAAATATGATTAAGAAAATAAAAGTGGGAATTCTTTTTGGAGGAAAGTCTGCAGAGCATGAGATCTCTTTACTTTCTGCAAAAAATGTGATCGCCGCCCTCGATCCAAATAAATATGAAGTTGTTCTTGTAGGCATTGATAAAAATGGAGAGTGGCATTTAAGAGATGCTTATAAGTTTCTTATTCATGCGGATAATCCAAAATTGATTCATCTAGATACTCCTATAGAGAATGTCGCACTGATCCCTCAAGAAAATAGAGAGTCTCTTGTACGGTTATCGGGAAGAGGGCCCGCAGAATCACTCGATATTGTGTTCCCTATTCTTCATGGAACATACGGAGAAGATGGCACAGTCCAAGGGCTGCTTAAAATGGCAAATATTGCTTTTGTCGGGGCGGGCGTTTTAGGTTCTGCTATTGGAATGGATAAAGATGTCATGAAAAGACTTCTTCGCGATGCATCCATTCCGACTGCAAAGTTTTTTTCTTTTACGCATGCTAATAAAGAAGAAATCTTCTTTAAAGATCTTGAGGAAAAATTAGGCGTTCCTTTTTTTGTAAAACCTGCAAATTTAGGATCTTCTGTAGGAATTAGTAAAGTTAAAGAAGAAAGCCAGTTTAAAAAAGCCATCGATGACGCATTTATGTACGATCGCAAAATTGTCATCGAAGAATTTATTGCAGGAAGAGAAATTGAATGTTCGGTGCTTGGAAATGAGCATCCTGTAGTGTCTCTTCCAGGCGAAGTCATTCCTCTGCATGAATTTTATTCTTACGAAGCTAAATATTTAGATGATCAAGGAGCGCTATTTAATATCCCTGCTGATCTAGATAAAGAGATGATTGAGAAGCTGCAGGATCTTGCCAAAAAAGCTTACCAAGTTCTTTGCTGTGAAGGAATGGCTAGGGTGGATTTTTTTGTTACCCAAGAGGGTAAGATTTATGTAAATGAGATCAATACGATTCCCGGCTTTACAAATATTAGTATGTATCCAAAGCTTTGGGAAGTAAGTGGTTTGCCTTATAAGGACTTAATTGATAAACTAATCGCTTTGGCAATGGATAGACATGCCAAAGAAAGTGCGCTTAAAACACATGTAACCACATAATAATATGGAAAAAAATATCATTAAATTTCCCTTTGTAAGAGTGGGTATCGGACAAGATAGTCACAGATTTTTGTCTTCTGATTCTACCAAACCTTGTGTCATTGGAGGGCTTATTTTTGAAGAGGAAGCAGGCCTTTCTGCCGATTCTGATGGCGATGTGGTTTTTCACGCTATTTGTAACGCGATTACTTCTCTAACAGGTATTCCTATTTTAGGGGGAATTGCTATAGAACTTTGTCATAAAGATGGGATTACCGATTCTCAGGTGTATTTAGAAAAAGCTTTAGAAACACTAGGAAAGCAAAAAATACAGCACGTAGCTTTAACCATTGAAGGCAAAAGACCGAGACTTCAAGCTAAAAATCTTGAAATGCGCCAAAAAATTGCCTCAGTGATGAAGCTAGATGTCTCTCAGGTTGGCCTTACAGCCACATCTGGCGATGGCCTTACAGACTTCGGCTGCGGCGACGGCATCCAATGCTTCTGCATCCTCACCACTCAAGAATTATGAATTATGAAGGATGAATTATGAAAGAAGAATAAGAGAGGCCTTTTTCTTTTCTTTCTTCCCTCTGTGTGCTCTGTGATCTCTGTGGTAAAAAATTTATCGCAGAGTATTGTATCTAACGTGCTAGCATATTTTTAACCACAGAGATCACAGAGCACACAGAGGAAAGAAAGAAAAAACGCTCTCTCTTTTTTTCATAATTCATAATTCATCTTTCATGCTTTTCTTTAGTAGACGTCGAAGAGGAGGCGCTTTTCTTTGCGCAGCGCCTTGAGGAAGGCTTTGGCTTCATCGTCTTGCATGGAGCCTTTTTCTTTAGCTATTTGATGGAGGGTTGCTTCTACGTCTTTAGCCATAGGATCGGCATCTCCGCAAACATAAAGAATGGCGCCTTCTTGGATCCACTCCCAGATGCCCTGTCCCTGATGATAGATCTTATGTTGTACGTAGTGCTTTTCTTCCTGATCTCTTGAAAAAGCCAAATCTAGACGCAGTTTTCCTTGTGATTCAGCGCTAAGCCAGAAATCTTCATAAAGGAAGTCAGAGGCCCTATTGCGCTCTCCAAAAAAGAGCCAATGCTTGCCTTGAGCCTCAAGCTTTAAGCGTTCTTGCATGAATGCTCTAAAGGGAGCTACTCCCGTACCAGGCCCAATCATGATAATAGGGGTGTTATGGTCTTCTGGCAGTGTGAAGTCTTTGGCTGATTGTACATATAATGGAATAGGTGTTTCTTCTTTTTTTGCAAGATGGCAAAGAAAGTGACTTGCAACTCCATATTGGATCTGTCCATTTTCTTCATATTGAGATAATGCTACAGTTAGGTGTACTTCATCTGGATGTTCTTTAAGAGAAGAAGCTATAGAGTAAAAACGGGGAAGCAAAGGGGAGAATTTTTTACAAAGCTCTTCAAGAGGGGTATTTTTGGTATTAAGTTCTTTTAAGAAATCAATGCGGGAGAGGTTTGTTTTAGTTGTTATAAACTCTCTTAAGGAAAGAATTTTTTCAGATCTAGGATCCTTAATGATTTCATTTCCTGTAGCTTTAATTGTGGTAAGAATTTTTTCTACAGATAGGGGATTGTTTTCAGCATAAATAGCAACAGAATCGCCTACTTTAAACTCGAGTCCAGAGTCTTTAAGCTCCAAAGAAAGATGGTATGTTTTTTTTGTCGATCCCTCTTTAGTCAAAGAAAACCTATCTTTTATCTTGGAGATAAAAGGATTGAGCCTATCGACTTTTTTCTTATTCGGATCTAAAATATTCATGGACATAAGTTAATTGGTTAATGTATTTATACAAGTATATGATTCTTATTTATTTTATCCTTTTTTCCCTTTTCGCAGGCTGTGCTAGCACAGGCTATCAGCCTCTCTATATTATTTCTGAGGAAAAGGTTCCTCAGGTAAACGATAAAGATCTACGCTAAGAGTTCTTTACCGTCGCGCTTGTTCCAAGCTTTTGTTAAAACATCCATTTTTTTATTGGAAATTCCGCCTAAATAGTCTATGGCGCCTAAAAATCTAGCGCGCGTTCTATCTTTGCCTAAAATTTCTACTGCTTCAAAAATAGGGGGTCCGTGTTTTTTGCCTGTAAGGGATCCGTATAAAAGAGGGATAATCACTTTTTTCATATTTACCCCAAACATCTCTGCAATTTCATGCGAGGCTTTTTCAATCCCTGCTTTTCCCCAGTTTTCTTGTTCATCCAAACTCCAGATGAAGGGCTGAATGATAAAGGCGGCTTTTTCTTTGGTAAGCTGCTGAGGGCATAGAAGCTCGTCTGTATAGCCAATATGATTGATGAAAAAGAAGCTGCAAAGCTCCATAAATTCGCCAAATGTCTTGATGCGCGTATGGCAAAGAGGCATGAGTTTTTGCATAAAAGCATCGTTAAAGCTCCACGCTTTAATTCTATCCCATAGCTTGTCTTCAGAAATTGTATTAATGAGATATTGCTGATTTAGCCAATCGAGTTTTTGGGTGTCAAAAAAGGCTCCCGATACGCCAATTCTTTTGGGATCGAATCCTTTAATGATTTCTTCTACCGAGTAGATCTCTTTTTCTTCTGTCATGCTATAGCCCATAAGCGTTAAAAAGTTTTTGAACGCTTCGGGAAGGTAACCACTATCTCTATAGTAGAAAATAGAGGTGGGATTTTTTCTTTTAGAAAGTTTTTTTCCATCTTTTCCTAAAAGAAGAGGCATATGCATAAATGTAGGGGGTGTCCATCCAAAAGATTCATAGAGAAGGATGTGTTTAGGGGTTGAGCTCATCCACTCATCTCCACGAATCACGTGGGTGATTTCCATTAAATGGTCATCGACAACGTTAGCAAGGTGATAGGTAGGAAATCCATCTGATTTTAAAAGAATTTGGTCGTCGATATCGGCCCAAGGTGCTGTAAGTCTTCCCTTAATTCCGTCTTCGTATACGCATTCTCCTGTTAAAGGGACTTTTAAGCGTACAACGTAAGGCTGTCCTTCCTTTTCTCTTTTTTCAACTTCTTCTATCGTCAAATTTCTGTAGCGTCTGTCATAGCCAACTCTTGTGCCTAATTTCGCGCTCATTTCGCGCATTTCAGCTAATTCTTCAGCTGTGGCAAAGCATTTGTAGGCTTTTCCGTTATCAAGAAGCATTTGGCAATATTTTTGGTAAATTTCTGTTCGCTCGGATTGTCTGTAAGGCCCAAAAGGTCCACCGATATCTGGACCCTCATCCCATTCAATCTCTGCCCATTTCAATGCTTTGTAAATATTTTCTTCGTATTCAGGGCGAGAGCGAGAGCGGTCGGTGTCTTCGATTCTTAAAATAAATTTTCCACCAAAATGGCGTGCAAAAATTAAATTGAATAATGCCATGTAGGCTGTTCCTACATGAGGATCGCCTGTAGGAGAGGGAGCTATGCGTACGCGAACTGTCATAAAAATATCTCAGGGTAGTTTCTTTGATAGGTATTTTCTCCTGTTATCGATTAGATTTCAAGTAAAATACCACTAGCTAATAAACATAATTTAACTGAGAGATTTTTTATTTTCTCTCTTTCTTCCTCTGTGGTTTCTTCCCTCTGTGGTTTATATCTTAGCTAAGCTTAAAGATGCAAAAGGCTTGCATTTTTTTTTAACCACAGAGACAAGAAACCACAGAGGAAGAGAAGAGAGAAAATTCTCTTTGTGGTTTTATTGGGAGGCGGCGCATTTTTGCTCGGGTTGCATGAGGAGGATGAGGTCCTTCATGATGTTGAGAGATTCTCCGAGTTGGAGATCTACTTGTCCATAAATTTCTGTTGGCTCTGCGCTAGCGTCTTTCTTTTTAAGCTCTTTTAAGAGGCTTTGATAGTTCGTGTTAAGGTTAATGCGTTCTTTAGAGTTATTGCTTAAAATTTGGAGGTACGGCTTATAAGTTGTGAGTACTTTTTGCATATTAAACTTATAAAGACGCTGAATTTGTGCTCTATGCATAGGAGAGATGTCTGATAGGTCATCTTCGAAACTTGGAGGGATCTGATCGTTTTCTACGGGGAATTTGGCAAATCTTTCTCCAATTTCAAGCTCAGAGAAGATGCCAGGGACTACGATATCTGCTGATACCCCTTTAAGTTGGGGCGTTTTACCAGAAACAGTGTAGTATCTGCCTCTTGTCACTTTAAATTCGCCTTTAGGGTTCACTTTTCCGTAGTTTGCAGATTCAAGCGTAAAGGTTTGAAAGGTGCCTTTTCCAAAGGTTTCAGGATCCCCTACAACAAGGGCTCTTCCGTAGTCTTGAAGAGTTTGGGCTACAATTTCTGCAGCGGATGCAGACGCTCTATTAGTAAGTACTAAAAGAGGCCCATCCCAAGCTGTTTTTCCTTCAATGTTGCGCAGTTTTTGCACAACACCTGTATTATCCATTACAGAAACAACAACGCCCCTTGAAATAAAAAGACCTGTGACAGTCACAGCTTGAGGAAGTAACCCTCCTCCATTATTTCTTAGGTCTAAGATGATTCCTTTAACATGATGTTCGCTTTGAAGTTTAGCTATAGCATTTGCTAAATCCTTTGAAGAAGAGGTGTTTTCATCTTGATAGAAGGAGAAGAGTTTTAATATCCCAATCACTCCATCGCCGTAAGGTTCGTGGCTAAATTCGTAGCGCGATTCTTTTAAAACAACTTCATCGCGAATAATTTCAATATCAAGTTTTTCTTCTTGTTTTGTCTCGCCATTTGTGATTTCTCTAAGAATTGTTAGGTTTGCAGAGGTTCCTTGTGCGCCGCGAATATATTCGACAGCTTCAGTAATTTCCATTCCCACAACAGGCTCTCCATTAACAGCGATAATTTTGTCTCCAAGTTTGAGTTTATTGCTGAGTTGCGCAGGACTTCCTTCTAAAATACGCATGATTGTAAATCCATTAAGATCATCGCGCAACTGCGCTCCAATACCAAATAAGCGCTGTTGAACTTGAATCATAAACTGATTTGCTTCGGAAGGAGTGAAATAAGCTGTATGAGAATCTAAAGCAGAGCTAACAGATTTTAAAACGTTTGCAAGGATAAGTTGTTTTTTTTCTGTAGCAGATTTGGCTATAAGTTCTTCTTCCCTATTGAACCTTCTTTTGCTAAGTCTTTGAAGAAATTGTTGTTTTGTATCTTCGCTAATTTTTGCTGCAGCTTCTAATTGAAGGGCTTTTATTCTTTCGAGGCGTACAAGAAGTTCTTCTTCTGATTTGACCCATTTAAGCTCTTTAAATTCGGAATGATCTACATTTTTTGGAAGATTGGCTAAGTTGATTTTTCTTTCGAGGTTATTGCGTCTTTGAATGGTTTTAATTAGGGTTTCGTGAATTTCTTCAAAAGTGGAAAAGTCTTCTTGCTTGCAGGCGTTTAATGTCTTTTTTAAGAGATCGGCAGATGGTTCTGTCCACGCAAGTACTTCACTTTCAATGAAATACGTTTTTAAGGGATCTATTTCCTCTAGGTAATTTTGCATGGCTCTTTTCAAAATTTCGTCATTTAAGGCCTGATGGGAGACGTGCGCTTTTAGAATTTCTTCTATTTTTACCCTGGTATCTCGAGGGGTAAGCGTAGGGGGCTTAGCATCGCAAAAGGGCGTGGCGGAGAGCAAAAAGATGAAAAGTAGACAAAAGGATCTAAATAGGGACATTTTTACCTCAAAAAAACAAGCAAATTGCTAATTGGGAGCATACGAAAATGTGTTTGTTTAATGCTATGAAAAAAGGTTTGATATACACTCAAGTTTTTGATGTTAAATGTGTTAAGTATAAATTTTAGAGATATAGTAATAAAAAAATAAAGAGCTTCCAAAAAGGGGGTTGATTTCAATTAGTTATATGTGAAATAATAAATATCCTAAGAAGAGATAATTTACTAAATAAATAAAAACCCAGAAAAACCTCAACTTAGGGGTTTAATTAATAAAATAAAAATAATTGGTAAATATCCAAGTTAAAAAAATTTTTGTTAATTTTAGGAGGAAATAAAAATGGAACAAGAAAATAAAGAGAGCATGGGCGCATGCTGCGGGACACCTCATAAGAGGGTCGTCTCCATCACAGAAGCTGCTCGTATTAATAATGTAACTCGTCAAGCTATTTACGTGGCTATTAAACAAAGAAAGCTTAAAGCATCTAAAGACTCAACGCGTTGGACAATTGATCTAGATGATCTAGAAGCCTATCGCCGTCAAAAATATTCGAGAACAAAGTCAATGTTCCAAGGCGAACTTTTGTTTGATAACCATAAAGGATATTATTCTGTGAACCAAGCTGCAAAAGCTCTTGGTGTTCCTGCGCAAAAGATCTATTACGCTACACGCGTAGGTCTTCTTAAAGCGTCTCGTAAGGGTGCTGCGTGGGTTATCCACACAACAGATATCGAAGGATATAGAGAAAACTATCTTAAGAAACAACAGCTTATGGAAACTCCAGAAGCTCTCTAGTACTTAAGTAAGTAGTTTTGTAGTCATGAACGGTGAGTAATTTATTACTCATCGTTTTTTTTTGAACAAAGAGAGTTAAATCTCTCTCTCTTTCTCTTCTCTGTGGTTTCTTGTCTCTGTGGTTAATTCTTTGGCTAACGCTTGAGTGCACAAAGACTTGCATTTTTTTAACCACAGAGACAAGAAACCACAGAGAAGAGAAAGAGAGAGAGAAAAAATTAACTTCTCCTTGTTGTCTTGTCCTCTTTGTTATTCGCGGACCTTGAAGTCGCGGATTTGGAGTTGGATGCTTGACTTGTTCAAGAAGTTGTTGATGTAGGGGGTAAAGGCAAGGTCTAGGATGATGTTTTTCTTGCAGAGCATAGGCCTTTTATCTGCCATTCCAAAGGCAATTCCTTCTAGGTGCCTCTCATTTTGCTCCAAATATAGCTTAAGATGCAGTTTCCCAACGATTTTAGGCGGCCAAATCTGCTTGGCCTCACAATGAAGGATGGGGGCGGGATTCTCGTTCCCAAAGGGCTCTAAGAGGCTTAAAGACTCCATAAAATCAAAGGTTAGGTCGCCGAAGTTGATTTTGGCATCTAGATGAAGTTTAGTGAGGATGTCTTGGTCCTGAAGCTGTTTGTCGGCGGTTTCTAAAAAGCGTTTTTTAAAGGCTTCGATGTTCTCTTCTTTGATGGTAAGGCCGGCTGCAAAGTCGTGCCCTCCAAAATTAATTAGTAAATCGGAGTGTTCTTTAAGAACGGAAAGTAAAGGGAATTCGGGAATCGTACGAATAGAGCCCTTGCCAACTCCTTGATCGATAGAGATCACAATTGTAGGGCGGTTATATTGTTTGGTAATGCGCGCTGTAATAATGGGGATAATTCCAGGATGCCATTTAGTAGAAGAGAGGATAATGGCTTTATGCTTTAAAACTTCAGGATGCTTTAGAATATACTCTTCAATGTCTTCGGAATCTCTTCTTTCAATTTTTTGTCTTTCTATATTATTTAAATCTAGTTCTTTAGCAAGCTCTTCTGCGCCAATAGGGTCGCGAATAAGAAGTAAATCTACCCCTTTTGTAGGGTCGGCAATTCTTCCTAAGCTATTTAATCGGGGAGCTACTTTTGAAGCGATATCTATAGGGGTGATTTCTGTAATTTTTAGATCGCATACATTAAAGAGTTTAGTAAGGCCGATACGTTTGGTTTTTCTAAGTTGTTTAAGACCGTAGCGTACAAGGATTCTATTTTCTTGTAATAAGGAACCCATATCTGCAATTGTTCCAAGAGCTACTAAATCTAGATATCTCTTAAGATCAATTTTACTTGTGGGAAACTCTGGAGTTGAAATGAGAGCATTAGTGATTGCATGTGCTAATTTAAACGCAACGCCTACGCCTGTAAGGTCTCTATTGGGATAGGTGCTGTTCAGCATTTTTGGATTAAGTGTTGCGATGCAGTGGGGAAGTTTGGCTGTAGGTTCATGGTGATCGGTAATGATCACATCCACTTTTTGTTTTACAGCTTCTGCAATTTCTTCGGCAGCGGTAATGCCGCAATCTACTGTGATGATGAGTTTACAAGAGTTTTTAAGCGCAAAGTCAAGGGCGTCTAGCATAACGCTTTGCTTCAAGGAATTTCTATTAGGAATATAAAAGAAAACGTTGGCATTGATGTAGCGTAAAAATTCTGTAAGAAGGGAAGCTCCTGTGATGCCATCAACATCATTATCGCCATAAATAAGAATATTTTCTTTATTTCGAAACGCTTCAAATACGCGATTTACAGCTTTATCCATATCGGGAAAAAGGCTGGGATCTAGCAAATCGGGAAGCTTTGCATAGAGGTAATCATGAATGTCATCTAGAGATTCAAAGCCCCTAGAGACTAGTACTTGGGCTGTTACCGGGTGGATATTAAATTCATCGATGATCTGCTTTGTCCATGCAGGATCAATTTTGGGATATACCCAAAATGTCTCTCGTGGGTTCTGGGGTTGCATTGTAATTTTCCATTGTTTTTCATACACCCCATTACGCATGAAATTTCAATTCTGAGCAAGCCTAAAGATCGGGAGGAAGAGAGAAAAAATTAACAAAGAGGAATAAAATTCTCTCTCTTTTCTTCCTCTGTGGTTTCTTGTCTCTGTGGTTTATCTTTTGCTAACCCGAGTAGGCAAACGACTTAGCAAAAGATAAACCACAGAGACAAGAAACCACAGAGGAAGAAAAGAAGAGAACTTCTCTGTGGTAAAGGTTAGGGCCTGTTATTGGAGGCTTAGGCGTTGCTCTTTTGTTCGTTGTTTTTCGTGGAAGTATTGCATTAATGGCGCTGCGATAAACAAGGAAGAGAGGGTTCCAAAGATAACGCCGATTGCCATTACAAGAGCAAATCCAAATATTGTACTGCCTCCTAAAACAATAAGAGGAATAAGAACAAGAAGAGTTGTTCCCGATGTTAGCGTCGTACGGCTTAGTGTCACATTTAACGCGTGGTTAATGATGGTACTAAGCGAGCTTTTGCGCATGCCATGCATATCTTCCCTGATTCTATCAAAAACGATAATGGTATCGTTTAAGGAATAGCCAATAATGGTTAGAAGAGCTGCTACCGTGTTCATATCAATTTGAACAGGAACTTTTAATGCATGTAAGATTGCTAGAGCTCCAATAGTAAAGATCACATCGTGAGCCATACAAATGGTTGCACTAAGAGCGTAAGCAAGCTCAAAGCGGAAGCTGATATAAATCAGGATGCAAACAAGAGCAATACCAAGACCTATAAGAGCGTTTCTTCTCATGGTATCTGATAGCTGTCCACTGACATCGGACCAGTTTTTGTCTAGATGCACAAGAGAGTCTTTAGCAATTTTAAGATCGCTACTTTCTAAAGCACTAACAATCCAGCTGATTTTAGGGTTGCTTTCATAAGAATAGTTTAGCCCAGGGTCTGTTTCTAAAGGCATTCCGTAGAAAGGTCTTCCTTTTTGCTCAAGGCTTCTGCTTAAGAATATTCTTAAGTTATTAGAGGGGTTAAGTTCTCTAATTTGGAAATCTTGGGGTTTAGCACCTTGTTTAACTAAAGCTTTTTCTACCACTTCTCTATAGTTATCTGCCTTAGTTGGCTCAAGTTCAAGAGTGATAGCGTAGCCCCCTGTAAAGTCCATGCCAAAGATGGTATGGCGCTGATTGACAAGCAAGAAAGCCCCCACAAGAATCACAATGGCTGAGAAAATAACAGTTGCTTTTGTATGCTTTAAGAAATCAAAGCTTGTAGCATTGATGAGCTTTGCCATGCTAAGCGTTTTGTTCTTGGGATTTTGTACCCAGCCCGCAAAGAAGTAGCGTGTCATAAATAAAGCGGTAAACATCGAAGAGATGATCCCGATAATTAGGGTAACAGCAAATCCTTTAATAGGGCCTGAATCTGAGTGTAGAAGTACAAGCGCTGCAATCACTGTTGTGACATTAGAATCTAAAATGGCTGTAAATGCCTTTTTATATCCAGCGTTAATTGCAGAAGCAATTCTTCCTGTTGCAGCAAATTCTTCACGTATTCTTTCAAAGACAAGAACGTTTGCGTCTACTGCCATCCCGACTGTTAAAATAATCCCTGCAATTCCGGCAAGGGTCATGGCAGCGTTTAGATTTTGGAGCGTTGCCCACATAATAAGAAGGTTAAACACAACCGCTATCGAAGCAATTAGTCCTGCAAATTTGTAATATCCCCACATAGTAGCAATAACAAGAACTAAAGCAATAAGAGTTGCTAGAATTCCTAGGGTTCTCTCGCGAGCGCCAAGCTCTGGGCTCACGTTTTTTTCTGAGAGAATATGAGGCGTAAATGTAAGAGATCCGGCTTTTAAATCGGCTTCTAATTGATTGATCTCTCTTTGTGTAAAGCTGCCTGTAATCATGGCGCTATCTTTTAAAGGGGAATCTAGCGTAGGAGCGCTGATGATGGATCCATTTAAAATTACAGCCATTCTCCAGCCTCTTCCTTGAGTAAAGACGGCATTAGGCGTTCCTGTTATTTTTTCTTTAGAAAAATTAGAGGTCCAAATAAAGATGTCTTCGCGAGGATTAATTTTTTGCCCAGATTTTGCTGTATACGATCCTTGCACTCCAAAGGATAAGTAGTTTCCTTTAGAAGGGTCATAAGAAGCATGTACATTTTCAAGATTTGCTCCCTCTAAGGCAAAGTTATTAAATACAAACATAAGAGGGTGTGTTTGACCGTGCCAATCTGTAAAGTCATCGCCACGCAGTAAACTTACTTTTGAGTACGTGTCATTAAATGTGCTGTTGCTATTCGAATCAATGGGGTTAGCAATGCGAAGCCCTTGATTGTAAAGCAGTCTTGCCGATTCACTTCTTGGTTGAATCACTGCAGGATCAAAAGAATCGCCGTGGATATGTTTCCATGCAATAAGATTGATTTGTTCTGCGCTCTTACGATTTGTAATAACAGCTTCATTCCACACATCTTGTAAAAAGCTATTAACAGCTTCTTTTAAATTAGCATTGGCAGTAGAAAATTTCTCGTTAACGATATGGAAATACATCGAAGAGGCTTTCACAAGTTCAGCTGCTGTAAGTCCTTGAGAACCTGGGAAGTCAAGAGTAATAGTGTGCCCTTCTTGGCGGATGCCTACTTCTGAAACGCCCATTTTGTTTACGCGTGCATAAAGCTCATTGATCCCTTGTTTAATATCCATGTCATCTTTAACAACACGGTTGTTATGATCTCTAAGTTCAAGCTGTACTGTTTTTCCCCCTGAGAGGTCAAGGCCCCAATGAAGCACTTTGCGATCATCTCCGCGGAAATATTTTACAGTAGATAATTTGAGATTACTTAAAAAAGCGTTTTGCGTAGGAGCTGGCACATCAAAATGGGAAACCCCTTTCATGTCTAGTTGCGCTGCTCTATAATCGTCTCTCCATTTTAAGAGGCCTTCATGGATTTGGTTATCGATTTTATTTTCTGTAAGAATGCGCTGTTCTACATCGCTAAATTCTAAAATGGCATAGCGTTTTGTTCCATGAACTGTAAAGTCTTCTCTTGTAGCTTTCAGAACTGTTTGAAAGTAATTTTCTTGTTCGAACATAAAGTCAGAGGCGTACTCAGGCGAAAAGGCATAAGAGGCCGCTCTATATCCAAAAAAACCATTACTTTGTAAAATCCGCTGGAGGTTGTTAAAGTCGTTCATGAATTCTTTGGCTTGTGCAGACTCAGGCGCTTCTTTAAGGGTCTCTAAAATTTTATCAATCCCTTTAGCAACAATATAAATAGAGCTCATTCTAAAGCCCTTTGCAGGCATTTTCCCGTTTGTTGCAGGCGCATAGATAACAAGCCCTAATTGCTTTTCTTCAGGACTTAAGCTTTGATATGTTTCATAATCCCATATAGGAAAAGATCCTTTAGCTAAGTCTCTGTGCTTAGGATTCCACGTGTTTTTTAGTAATTCTTTCAGTTGAAGTGTTTCTTTTTGTGCAATTTGCCCAAGACGCATAGCTAAAAAGCTTTTGCTATTAGGGATTTCGTTAAGAGTCACTTCAAAAGCATCTTGAATAGGAAGGATTTTTTCTCCGGATAAACTTCCAGCCATTGCCATTGTATTAAAAAGTAATTGCTCTGCTTTGTCTTTAGCAAAGCTGTTTTTGGTTTCTTGAAAAGCAATAATTTCTTGGTAAGGCTTTAAGGTGATTTTTTCATTTGCCCAATCAATTGAAATTTGCTCGATATAAGGGTTTCTTCCGTTAAGAGAAATCACTTGAGTTTTTGATGCCGGATCCATTTTTTTAGAAGTTTCTAAAAGAAGAGAGCCAAAAGTGGCGAAGTTAAGAGGTGTTTTTCCAGCTCCAAACGCCATCGCATTTCTTTTAACGATTGCAGAGGCTGTATCTAGGGTTTTTTCTTGAGAGGCTAGGATGTCTAATCTTTGTTGCTTAAGACCATCTAAAAATCCCCCTTGTTCCTTAAGGGCGGCGCTTTCTTGTTCGATCGCAATTCTTTCAATTTTAAGTTTGTCTTTTAGTTCGTCTAAAGAAGCAATAAATTGTTTAACTGATGCTTGTTTGTTAGGAAGCTCATCTTGGGTGAAGCTCGCAAAGAACCTGGTTGCAAGGACATTATTTTCTCCAAAGCCTTTAGCAAAGGAAAGGATGCTTTGGCTCATGCTTAAAAGAACATCAGAGGCGTTTTGTGCATTTGGAGTGATTGCAGACTGAAGCATTTCTGCATTTTCGCTATTGCCTCCAAGAACAACACCTAGCTGAAGCGCTCTATCATTAATGAGTGCGCGATAAAGGTCTGTTGGTTGGCCCTTGTCGTCATATTTTTTTGAAAATTGAAAGTATTCTTTAAGCTGCTTTGTTTCAAAATGCAGAGGAATACGTCTTTGTACAACAACTTTTTTATCTGGGGCTGCTGTAGAAGGGTTGTAAAGAGAGAGCTGCGCTGGCACAAAAGGAATGAGGGCCCCGGCTCTTGTGATATGATTGCGGAGCACTTCAGCGTCTTTTTCGTCCTTAAAGTTTATGGCGATAAATTCAGGTTCTTTTTCGCTAAAGGAAATGCTTAAAGGCTTAACATTTAGCAGTTTGCAATATGATTTAAGCCAGTTCAGGGACTCGGATTCAAGAGAGTTAACTCTTTGCCCGATTGACTCTGAAATCGCTGTAGCGCGTTTTTCGTCAACGGATTTATCTAGCGGTTTTGAATAGAAGAAAACCGTCGGTAAAATATTGTAAACGGTGAGAAAGATCACAGCTAAAATGAGAAACAACTGCCAACGTTTTTGCTTTTCCATAAGTTCCTTTTAAATCGACTTTTCGTATTTATAAAATAATTAGGAAGGATACTTACCTATGGTGATTATGTCTAGGACAATTTCTTCCTGCCCCAGCCCGTGCCCGTGTGCGTGCCCCTGCCCGTGCCCGATTTATTTAGTTGTATCGGGCACGGGCTCGGAAAAATTGTTTTGAGGGTGTTTTTATTTACTGGAATTTGTTAAGATTCTTTATAAAAATTTTGAGGGGTTTATGAGTGTATCGGTTCAAGCTAATTGTTTACAAAAATATTTTATTCCAAAGGCGGATCAAGCTCCAGCTGTTACAAAGCTTCTTGAAATAGCTTCTGATGCTAAGTATCGTGTGGTTTCAGTTGCTTGTACAATTGGGGCGATTGTTCCAGCTATTTTTTCTGCTCTCTTGTATGCCGTGCGCGCTTTTCTTCCTTGTTTTTCTAAGGGTTTTTGCGAAGATCTTGGAGCGTCTTGGAAATGCGCCTGTGTTGCTGTATTAGGAGTTGGCTACGCTCTTGGAGGGTTATTCTGTTTTTCTGTCTTTAAAGGGTTAAAGCCTTTGGAAGAGACGCCTGTAGATTTGCCTTCATCAAACGAACCGCCAACACCGATTTTAACAGAATCGCCTCCTCCCGAACCATCTTTACATGTAAATTCTATTGATTTAGGTAGTCCTTCACCCGCACCTGTCCCCACACCGATTTTAAGGGTGCTCAGCAATACTATTCTAAGTGATCGGATAATTGAGCCTATTCAAGTAGCTCCAGTAGCTCATGCAATTACAGTAATTCCAGAAGAGCCTAAGGCAATTCCTACCCTTCATCAGCGATTGAGGGAAATGCAAGGTGTTCCTAGGCTAACAGAAGCAACTGATGCTACGAGTGAAGAGCTCTTAAAAAATCATAGATTTAGGGAAGTTCTGAATCAATATGCAGAGCAAATTGAATGTGACAGGTCTCTTGTAAGCGACACGCAAAAACCTACCTTACAAGGCATGTATGAAAATCTATCTTCTTTAATAAAAGAAGATAAACACGCTAAAAATCCTTTATTTTTAAATCTTCAAAAAGCTTTAGGTTACCTCCTTATTCATAATAAAGATGTAAGTGCTCAGTATGTAAATTATGTTTATTATTTGCGCGCAGCAATAAACAATGACGTTTATAAAAATGCTAATCAATATATATACGATGAGAAGGACGCACTTGAGGTGAAATGCTGCTATATTATAAGAAAATTATGTTTTATTCGCTTTGCAGGTGTTTATCTTCATAATTATTTAAGAGGTGTTACACAGATTACCGAAAAGGCTTATCTTGATGATTTGGTAGCTCAAGGAGGCACTCCCGTAATTAAGCCTCCTCTTATAAGCTCAACGTTATTTCAGAATCTTTATTACACACGTGAGCAAATAGCCAAAGCTCCTAATAGAGTGTTAAAAGATGAGCGTTTAGATCTTCATGTGCCAAGTGTGCATTCTACATATTTTCACAACTATTCCGAATTTCATTATTTATGTCATCCAAGTCCAGTGGTCTCCTCTATGGCGGATCCAACAGGAGAGGTAGCTCCTGATTTTATAGCGTTTATTGAATACCTTAAAGGGCGCAGCCAAGGGTATCTCTATGTAAATCACCAGTGCGGGGTAAAGTCTTTAGAAAATTTACAAAGCTCGCAGAGAAATTTTTACGTGCTTACGCAGCCTCTTGAAGGGGATTTATTTGAGAGAAAGAAAGAGGCGTTTAAACAAATGGGTTTTGCGGGTTTAAAAGAGGCTTTAATTAGTGCTTACTCTTCAAATGATCCTGATTCTATGTTTGCGCTTCCTTACTCTATAACCAATAATGGCGATTTGAACTCTGTAATCGGCCAAATTTTCGATAAGGTCCACGAGCTATTTTTTGAGGGAAAACAAACTCTAGACACACTCGATGATTGGCAAAATTGCATTCTTCTTTTCTATGTGTTCCAAAGAATGGATATGAAACAAAGGATCGAAGATACGAATGCTGGAACATATAGAATTACGTGTATGAGTTCTGTATGCGGGGATTTAGATAAAGGAGACGTTTCCACTTTTGCTCAAGACCTTGTGATGCTTTATGGATCTTTTCAAGAAAACGACAAAGAAAAGCTTGAAGAGCTTTTATATAATACGATGGGCGCTCCCATTGGAGTAAAAAATCTTGGACTTGCTCTTGTAAATTACCTCGAGCATTACTTTAAAGCCTATCCAGAGAAAATACATGCTCTTGGAAAGCTTAGATCTAAGGAGTGGAGCGTATATAACGTAGTCAAAAAGATTAAGGAGCAAAGTGCATACCCTAGTATTACCACATCAAGAACTCCTAATGAAATCCGCTTTGTCCTTAAAATGATGCAAAAGGGGGAGGGTAATCAGTTGCCCTCTTCTTTCGCTAATCCTAAGCAAAATCTTCAATTAGAGGGCTATAAAAAGGCCATGGAATCATTAGCTACGCCTAAAGCTCTTCTCATTGATGGCAAAGAAGGTACTATTCTGGAAGAGGAAACCATCCTTGCAACCGCTATCCGTCTTGGTTTTTTCTCTCCGCGATGGATCCTTTTAGGAGAAGATCCTGAGTATTCAGAGTTGAGTAAAGTATTTAACAACAAGCATGTCCCATTCACAATTAATAAGCAGAATCAACATAGAGTTGAAAATTGGGGCGAGCCTCAAAACCCTACGGTAAGAGTTTCTGATAAGTGCCATCTGAAGTTTGGAGGAGAGCTTGTCGCCGTCCTTCAAGTAAGGATGGACGTTGAATACATAGAAGGCACTCAATACAAAATAACTCCCCATTGGCAGATTGACGGTATTGTATCCCAAGCCCTCAAAACAAATTTACCACAGGAGCGATGAAAAGAGAGAATTTTTCTTTTCTCTTCTCTGTGGTTTCTTCCCTCTGTGGTTAAAAAAATGCAAGTCCTTGATTGGCTTAAGTGTTAGCTAAAGAATTAACCACAGAAGGGTTGAAACCACAGAGGGGGAAAGAAGAGAGAGAAAAAGATATTTTTTCTGTGGTTGATCTTTTAAGAAAAAGGCTCCACACAAATTCGGTATTGGCTATGATGAGTTTTTTTCAAAACGAGAGCTTATATGCCAAGTGTAATTGTTGTGGGGATTCAGTGGGGAGATGAGGGCAAGGGGAAGATGATTGATCTTCTCTCTTTAGAGGCAGCTACCATTGTGCGTGCGCAAGGGGGCAATAATGCCGGGCACACCATTATGGTGGGCAAAGAAGAATACCGGTTTCACTTAGTGCCATCAGGGATTCTTTATCCGCATACACGCTGCTATATTGGGGGCGGTACTGCCATTGACCCTGAGGTTCTTCTTAAGGAGATTGAGGGTCTTGAAGCTAGAGGGGTGAATTTGCGCGGCCGTTTATTTATTTCACCTTACGCTCATGTAAATTTTTCTTATCATAGAGAATTTGATAAGCTCTATGAGCTTCAAAAAGGAGCCTCTGCTATTGGGACAACTGGAAGAGGCATTGGCCCTTGTTATACCGATAGAGCAAGCCGTATAGGAATCAGAATGTGCGAGCTTGTTAGAAAAGACATTTTGAAAAAAAGGCTTTCTCTTGTTCTTGAAATAAAAAATCGAGAGCTTGAGGTCCTTTTTAATGTAAAGCCCCTTGATTTTGAAAAACTCTATGCAGAATATGCTCTTTTAGGAGAGAAGCTTCTTCCTTTTATTTCCGATGTAGAGCTTTCTATTGAGCAGTCTATAGAGAAGAATGACAAAGTTCTTTTTGAGGGTGCTCATGGCACATTTTTAGATACCACTTTTGGAACATACCCCTATGTAACCTCTTCTAGTACCATTGCTGCAGGAGTTTGTGCAGGAGCGGGCATTGGCCCTACAAAAATTTCTCATACACTCGGGGTTGTTAAATCCTATACAACCAGAGTGGGAAATGGGCCTCTTCCTACGGCTTTAAAAGGAGAAGAGGAAACATTATTTCTTAATCATGAGGCTGCAAGGGAGATTGGAACGACAACTGGTAGAAAAAGACGCATGGGGTGGTTTGATGCTGTTCTTGCGCGCCAGGGGGTAAGGCTTAATGGTATAAATTCTTTAGCTATCACAAAATTAGATGTCTTAGATAATCTTGCATTTATTAAAATTTGCTATGCCTATAGACTAGGAGCGGCTCTTTTAGAGACAATTCCTCCTTTAGCAGAAGATATGGAAAAAGTAGAGCCTCTTTATGAGACACTTCCTGGGTGGCAGTGCTCTACAAAAGAGTGCAAGCATTACGATGATTTACCGTTAAATGCTAAAAAATACCTTAAGCGCATTGAAGCATTATGTGGTTCTTCAATAAGCATTGTCTCTGTTGGCCCTGAAAGAGAAAAAACATTTATTTTGAGCGATCCCTTTAATTTATGAATGCGACTGCAACTAAAGAGCTATTTTTTATTCCTTATTCTATTGAAGATCTTTCTTTGTTAGACCCCACTTCTATTCCTAGGCATGTAGCTATTATTATGGATGGGAATAGAAGATGGGCCAAGCGTGAAGAGATTCCTCTGTATTTGGGCCATTTTGAAGGAGCTGATACTCTTACAAAAATTGTACGTGCAGCCTCGAGCCTAGGAATAAAGGTTTTAACAGTTTTTGCCTTTTCTACAGAAAATTGGGCCCGCCCTCCTGAAGAAATTGCCTCTTTAATGGATCTTTTCCATTTGTATTTAGTAAGACAGAAAGAGAGCATGATTAAGGAAGGGGTAAGGCTTGGGGCCATTGGAAATATAGAGGGGCTTCCTTTACATGTTAAAGAGGTATTGCAAGAAACAATAGAGGCTACAAAAGAAGGCTCTTCTATACAGCTTGTTCTTGCCTTAAACTATGGGGGAAGAGACGAAATTACTAGAGCAACCATTTCTTTAGTGGAAGATATAGAGAAAGGGTTAATTAAAAAAGATGAGATTACAGAAAAAACAATTTCTAGCTATCTTGATACGGCGCACCTGCCCGATCCTGATTTTTTTATTCGTACGAGTGGAGAGCAAAGGGTAAGCAATTTTCTTCTCTGGCAAATTTGTTACGCCGAAGTGTATGTAACAGATGTTCTTTGGCCGGAGTTTAATGAGAAACAGCTTTTAAAAGCGGTGCTAGAATATCAAAGGCGAGAAAGAAGACGTGGAGGATAAATGAAAAATTTGACGGATTTAAAGAGGCGCCTTTCGGTTTCTTCTATTACGATTGTCTTAGTGGCTCTTCTTGTAGGGTTTTCTCAGAATGTGGCAATGAAAGTGGTATTAACAGCTGTGATTGCCCTGCTTTCTGCAGTAGCTCTTTGGGAATATGCGAATTTAAGCTTTGCTAAAGAGATTAAAATTGCTAAGAACACCATGATGATTTTTGGCGTGCTTCAAGTCATTGCTTCTTATATTGCCATTCAATTTCCAAAGTATTCTCTCTTATCTTTAATGGTGATTATTGTGGCTGGATTCTTTTTTTTCCTGGCCCATTTTAAAAATCCTTCCGATGCTCTTGCCAATGTAGCAACAGGTTTTTTTGGCGTATGTTATATAGCAGTTCCTTTAAGCTTTATGCTTGAGATTCTTTATGTTCAGGGCTCTTCCCTTTTCCCAGCTTACCAAATGCAAGATGGCAGATGGTGGTTTATTTACCTTCTTCTTGTGACAAAAATCACGGATGTGGGAGCTTATTTTGTAGGAAGACTTTGGGGAAAGCACAGGCTTGCGCCTCGTCTTAGTCCTAAAAAAACGGTAGAAGGAGCTATTGCCGGGCTTGCCGCTGCAGTTTTTTTAAGTCTTGCCATTTGCCTTTTTGCCAAACGCTTTTTCCCGGAACATTTTGATATCTCCCTATTGAGTGCTTTACTTCTTGGGAGCGCTTTGGGGGTTTTTGGACAGTTAGGCGATCTTGCAGAATCTCTTTTTAAAAGAGACGCCGATTTCAAAGATAGCAATAAACTCCCAGGGCTTGGGGGCATTCTTGACATGGTTGACTCCTTATTATTCACAACACCTATTGTTTACTGTTTTCTAAGATTAGACCTCTCAAGAGCTCTATTATGATTATTACAATTGATGGGTCAGCAGGCACAGGGAAATCTACTGTGGCTAAAAAAGTTGCAGAGTCTTTGGGCTATGCGCATTTCGATACTGGAGCGATGTATAGAGCCGTCTCCTTGGTATTGCTTCAAAAAAATATTCCTTTAGATGCTACAGAAGAGATTGAGAAAGTTTTGCTAGATTTTCCCTTTCGTGTGGAGTTAAGAGGCTTAGAAAAAAGGTACTTTGTCGCAGATCTTGATGTTACAGAGGAGATCCGCTCAGAAAAAGTAAATGCTATTGTTTCCTTAGTTGCAGCTTTGCCTTGTGTAAGAAAAGCTCTATGGCGTGTGCAAAGAGCTTTTGGCGAAACATGCGATGCTGTTTTTGAAGGAAGAGATTTAGGGACTGTTGTTTTCCCTGATGCTGAGATTAAGATTTTCTTAACCGCTTGCCCAGAAATTCGCGCAGAGCGTCGTTTAAAAGAAATAAAGGAAAAAAACTTATATAAAGATAAGTCGATAGATAAAGAAGCTCTTATTAGAGATATGCTAAAAAGGGACACGCTTGATTCTACAAGGCAGCTCGCCCCTTTAAAGCGCCCTCCTGATGCTTGCGAAATAGACACATCAAACCTTACCATTGATCAAGTTGTAGCCAAAATCTTGGACTATAAAAAGAAAAAGCAGAATGTAAAACCTGCCTGGTTTAAAAGGTCCAAGGGAATGTCCTTGCTTTACAGATTTATCCTTTTTCTTGCTTGGTCTTTTAACAAAATATTTTACCGCCTTAAAATTTACGGGCTTGAGCATTATTTTAAGGGAGGGGCGATCATTGCCTCTAACCATACCTCCTTTTTAGATCCGCCTATTCTTTCTATTTCTTGGCCAGAAGAGGTCCATTTTTTAGCAAGGGACACTCTTTTTAAAAACCCGCTATTTGGCAAATTTATTAGCGCCCTAAATGCCCATCCGGTAAGCAAAGACGCCTCGGATACTAAGGTGTTTAAAACGATTTGCGCCCTTTTAAATGAAGGCAAAAAGGTGATCTTATTTCCAGAAGGCACAAGAAGTCTTGATAATACTCTTCAAGAGATAAAGCCTGGGGTGGCGATGCTTATTTCCCGTACAGAGACATCGATTGTTCCGGCCTATATTTTTGGAGCTTACGATGTTTGGGGAAGAGGAAGAAAAGGGCCTAAACTTTTTGGAAAAGTGGGGTGTATATTTGGCTCTGCGATCCATTATAAATCCTTTGCCCACCTCGATAGAAAAGAAGCCCAAAAACAAATCACAGAGGCTCTGCGCTCCAAAATCTCTGCCCTCAAAACCTGGCACGAAAAAGGCTGCAAGGGCACCCCCCCCCTAAACCCATCACCACAGAGGGTAAATCTCTCTCTCTCCTCTCTGTGGTTTCTTGTCTCTGTGGTTTATCTTTGGCTAAACTGAGTAAGCAAACAACTTAGCCAAAGATAAACCACAGAGACAAGAAACCACAGAGGAAGAAAGAGGGGAGAGAGGAGATGTATTCCTCTCTTTGTTTTTTAGGCGTTGATTTGGGCGAGGAGGGCGGGAGCGTTGGCTATGGCTAGGTTTGCTAGGGCTGAGCTTGCTTGTTTAGGGCGTATAATGATTGTGGGGTTGCTTTTTGCGTAATCGTATAGTTCTTCTGTTGCCTCTGATGGAAGGCAATGAAGAAGCCCGTTAATCGCGATTTTTAAAGGGCAGCCTTGTGCATCCAATGCATTAAAGGTTGCAACTTCGGTTTTTGCACGAGCTTTTAGACTTTCTTTTGTAATAATATTATTCATTACATGAAGTAATTTTATTTTTTGCTCTGGATCTATTGTGATCTCTTGAAATTTTTTGCTGCCCTTTTCCCTTAGTTGATTAGCTTCTTGTATTAATTTTTCTAATTCTTCATCTGAATATTTATCCCCGTTTTCCTCTATATCGATTAATTTTTCCATTAGCGCGCGAGATGATTTGGTGATTTCGGCTTCAATCTCCATCATCCTGTTTATTTCTTCTTCTGTTATATCAGGATTTGCCATTTTGCAGATTTCGGCTTTAGTTCCTATATCCCAGCCGAGGGTTTTAATGGAAAAGTTGTTTCCTAAATGGGCTTGCAAGGTTGTATTGCGATCAACAGGAACCATGGAGGGGACAGCTTCTAATAAAAGCGTAGAGCCTGTAACAGCATATTCCTTAATGAATTTTAAGATCAGCATTTGATGTTCTTCATCAAAATGGGCTTCCCCAATAATAATTGTTTTTATTTCATCGATCGAGAAGCCGGGCGTTTGATAAATAATCTCGAAGTGTTTGTTAATAAATTCTGCAAGACCTACTGCAGGAGCCTTACCGGAAATATGTTTACTTATGCATTTTTTTGGCGGAGAAATGCCAAATTGTTCCATACTCCATCTTATAAAAACACTTTGATTGAGCGTGCAATCGGGATTTGGACATCGGCTATATAGATGATTTTTCTGCGCCTCTGTATATTGACATTCTTTGATTTGAATGGTTCCTTGTTTAATGCAGTCCTGCCCTTGATTTGTGACTTTTTGGGAGGATGCAAGTTTTCCAATAAATTGGAGCTCAATTCCTACTAGTACTTTTCCCATGCCTACGCAACAGTCTTTTATACACATAGTAGTTCCTGTTTTTAATTTGTAATTAATTATATCACAAGCATTATTTAACTAAAAAATAAACATTGATTTAAATTTTAATTATATTATATAATATATTTTATTGAATAAAAAAAGGAGCTGATATGTCTACTCTAAATGATTTAAGTAGCTGTAAATTAATGAGTTCTGAATCTAGCGTGGGAAGCACAGATCTTCGAAAGGAGAATAGGTCTTTCTTAAGAAGGCACTTTGAAGGACTAAATACGGTTCAAAAAATTTGTTTGATTCTTCTAGTTGGGGGAATTATTTCTTTTGCAGCTTTAAGCCTTACAGCTCATATCACCGGATCTAGCTTAATTGAAAAAGCAGCAGTAGGAACAGGTCTTTCTCTAGGCCCTGTTGCAGGAGCTTTTTTTGTAGCTACCTTTTATAAACACGGCCAAAAGAGAAGGGCACTTGAAGAAAGAAATGCCCGTTTAAACGATCAAGGGTATTTGATTCGTTAAAAAATATAGGGGATCATTTTATATTTTACAGCTTTTGTGTAGCTGTCCCATCCCTTGCCGTATTTTTCTTTGCAACGTTTATCATCGCGCACTGTTCTATCAATCAGTAAAATGGTTAAGAAGACGACATAAAAATAAGGAAGGGCATTATCGAATAAAACCGGCAGTGTCCAAAATAAAGCGCCTAGAATTTCAGGGACGTAATGAAAGTGTCTTGCAATTCCCCACCAGCCTGATGCTAAAAGAAGGTTTTCTCTTTTTTCTCCATCTTGTGTGACATACTTAGCTTTAATAAGAACGGGCTTTTTCCCCCAAACTTTCGCTTTGCCTTGAGTAGCACGCATCATTTGCCTTTGTCTATCTGCCAGATAGTTTATAAGCACCATGCCTACGCCTAGGCAAAAAATAGTTAAGGCAACGCCCAGACTTAATTTATGGGGATGATTGACAAGATATAGAATGGGGGATGTATACACACAAGGAACCCATACAAGACATCCCCAGCAAATATAGTAACCTGCTCTATCATGCATAATATCTAAAGAGCGTAAATATCCGGTTTCCCAGCAAAAGAATTTAAAGATATAGATGAGTTGAAGCGCTATAGCTATAAGCATGGAATTGCTAAGGCCATATGTTTCTGCTTGTTTTGCTCCAAAGGAGAGAATAATGATTCCCCATCCCATCATGCCAAAGCGGCAATTGGTAAACATTTTAAGGTTCCATCCTAAAACTTGAGGGTAAAGCTCTGTTCCCCAGTAGTAGTCAAATAAAGGATTACCGCTTATTCCTGTGTCGGTTGTTGAAGGAGCAAAACGCCCTTTTAAATAAAGCATCAGGCAAAAAAGAAGGCTAAACACATTTAAAGCGCCTAAAAGAGCGCCAAAATTATCGTAGATGATGGCTGCAGAAAATAGTTTTAAATAAAAAGAGGAAAAAAGAAAAAGGAAGACGGTGATTAGAAAACAAGCGACACCGTTCGCTTTATAAAGAGGGACATTGCCTTTAGGTGTTACGGGTCCTAAGAACTCTTTCCCAGGGACAAATTTCATCAAGGCAAGTTGTACCCCTCCAAAAACAGCAATCATTTTCCAAGCTAGGGAAGAGCCAAAAAAATAAGGCTTCCAAAGGGTGTAAACAGTTGTAAAAAAACCTTCTTTTAAAGAGAGCTCATAAAATTTTTCTAGAGAACCGCCGAGAAAAACATTGATATACCAAACAATCATGACAGTTGGAGGACAAAGCAAGATAAGCAAAAGAGGTCCAAGCGTAGTGCGCACTAAGTGCCCTAATTTGCTCTGTTCCATAGCAATACTGCTCATAATTTCTCCTGTCGTTTTTCCCCCTTTTTGGCACACCTCGCCATATTCTTGCAAAAGGAAAATTAGAGTATGTACAGGCATACGCATCAACCTAAGTCCGTTTTTGGCTTTTATTCAACGCAAAGTCGCAAAGGAAGAGAAGTCGCAAAGATAAATACAAAGAAGGTTTTTAATAATGCAAGAGATCTAATTCTTGCATTATTAAAAACCTTCTTTGTATTTACATTGTATTTGAAGGGGGATTAAAGAAATATCATACACTATTTTACTTGTTAGACATTGCCTCTTCTTTGAATTCCTTTTAAACAACAGGTAAATACAGCTCGATAGAGATGTATTTACCTTTGCGTCTTTTCCCCCCTTTTTCTTCCTTTGCGTTGAATAAAAGCCAAAATAGACTTAGCTTAATGCTTAGGTTGATGCGTATGGGATGGACAGGATAAAGAAAGAGGGAGAATTTTTACCTCTCTTTGTTTTTGTTTTGTCTCTAGAAAAAAAGGGGGTAGTGCGTTAGACTTAAGGCATATAACAAATTGGAGGGCTAAAATGGGTGATGGAATGATGAAAAAAACGACGCAAGAAAGTTTTAAAAAAGACCTAGAAAAAGGGGTTGTTTTAGTAGATTTTTATGCAGATTGGTGCGGTCCTTGCAGAATGCTTACTCCCGTTCTTGAGAAAGTAGCTGCTGAACTTCAAGGAAAGGTAAGTATTTTGAAATTAGATATTGATCATGCTCAGCAAGTAGCTTCTTCTTTTGAAGTGAGCTCTGTTCCTACTTTAATCCTTTTTAAAGAGGGCAAGGAAGCGGGAAGAATTGTGGGCTTAAGAGATGCTGATGCTATAAAGCAGTTTATTCAGTCTTCGACCTAAGCACATTATTTAATACAGACCAATGCGCGCCTTTTGGGGAAGCAAGTCCTGTTTCCCCAAGGACCCATAGGTTATATTGCTCAGTCAAAAATCCTTCGCTTTTTTTAAGTTCAAGCCACTGATTAATGAAAGTTAAAAATCTGCTGTCTTCTGCATTGATAGGATAGGCTAAAAGATCTTTTCCAATAGATGTATTGGGATAAATGATATGAAATTGAGGGTGCGCCCCAAGCCAGGCAATCGCTTGCGTTTCAGACCATAGAAGTAAAGTATTCCCCTTTGTAATGGGGGCAAAGTCTTCATAAGAATTTAGAAGGATGATCTTCTTTTTAGGAAAAAGGGCTTTTGCTGTGTTCTCATAAGCAGATCCTTTAAGTACTGCGATCTCTATATCCTCATTTTTTCTTAAGAAATCCATCGAGGAAAATTTTTGAGGGGTGGGGTTTTTTGCCACAAAAAGATATTTGGATTCTTCATATACAGTTGAAAATGCCACTGTTTGTAATCTGTTTTCATTGATTGTAACAGCAGACATCCCTATATCATATAAATGATCTCCCAAGTCCGTCCCAAGTGTTTTATAATCCATAGGAACAAATTCAAGCCTGCACTCTAAATCATGAGCAAGCATATGAGCCATCATCACATCGAAGCCTGTGATTTCATGATCTACATTATAAAAACAAAAAGGAGGGACATTAGGATAATACCCCACTCTTAAAACCTTTGTTCTTAAAATGCGGGCTAAAGTGTCTTCCTTTCCTTTTAGAGCTACAGGTGATATCTGATCTTTTGAGGTAAATGTTTTTACATCGACATGTGATGTGACCTGAATTTCATAAATGCTTTTTGTTGTATTTTCAATAGGAGGAAAAGGCGTTTTAAAGGAAAGGAGCACAAAAAGCAAAACGACAGGAGCAAAAGTAATCGTTAAAGCGGGAATGAATTTTCTTGGGTTAAAATGGATTAATTTTCTGCAAGCAAAGGTAATAAAGAGGGAAAGGGTGGCAATTTCCATTGCAGAAACCATGGATTGAAAGCCTGAAGTGAAAGGAACGGTAATCAAGAATAGGTTGATGGTATCGTGCGGGAGTCCAATATTATCTATAATAAAGGATAAGCTATTTAGCCAAGAGCCAATGCCTACAGCTCCTAGCCCTGTTAGAAATGTTGTGAAAAATAGCTCTACATGACTAAAAAAAGAAAGAGGGACGTGGTAGAAAGAGGAGCAGAAAAGAACAAAGAGAATAATAAATAAAGACCCCAAAGGTAAATTAAATATTACAGAGACAGTCCCCTGGATTTGACTTTGTGCTTTTTCGTCTTTAGGTAATAGCAGAAGCGTTTCTCTTTGGACAAGCTGCATAATAAAGGGAAGGCAAACAATGACTACATTGGTCGTATAGGCAAGAAGCAAGATGGGAAGTAAATCTTTTAACCACTTCATGGCACTCAAATTAGTGAGCATTGCTGTGAGTCTTGGAAAAATCCAAAAAATCACAATACATACGCCCATCACGTATAAGATGATATAGGTGATCATCTGTTTAAGAATGTTTAAGTCCATTGAGCCTACTTGGTAGGCAATGATCATAAATGTACCGATAGGAGTGATTTTACTGATCCATGAGGTGAGTTTTGTCAGTGCATCTACAATCGTTTCAAAAAAAGACATCGCATTTTGCTTTTCTTTTATATACATAAAAGCAATCCCTATTAGGAGAGAAAAAATCACGATGGCAGGCACAATATTGTTATTAAGGGCACTAAAAATGTTTTCGGGAATGAGAAGCTCTGCAAAATTTAAAGAACCTTCTGCATGAGGCATGTAATGTACAAAGTTAGTTCCTTTAACTTTAGGAAAGGAATAATAAGTGAGATAAATAATAAGAAGGTTAATTCCCCAAGCAAGCCCTATAAAGAAAACTCCTTTTTTTAGAATTTCTTTAGCTTGAGAAATGTTAAGCAAACCCACGCCGTGAATAATGGCTACAATTAAATAGGGAAGGATGGTGATTTTAAGGATCATGATGTAAACATCTGTCCACGGCTTAAAAAAGGAGAGGGTGTCTCCAAAAAAAAGACCGCAGCAAATTCCTAGAATGGTGGCGAGCACCATTTGAAGGGAAAGAGATGTACGAAGTATTTTCATGAAAATCTAAAGCTTTGTTGCCTTAAACTTTCATATAACACTATTGCCGCAGTATTTGCAAGGTTTAGACATCTTGAGCCTTCTTTCATAGGGAGAGTATAGAAAAGATGGGGGTAGCGCTCTTTAAAAATACCGGGGAGACCGCTTGTTTCGGAGCCAAAAATTAAAAAGTCTTCAGAAGTATAAGAGATTTCTGTGTAACTTTTTGTCGCATGACTTGAAAAGAAGTAGAAAGGGTGCGTTTGCTCTTCAAGAAACTCTTCGAGATTATCTAAAAAGGTGACATTGACACCTTCCCAATAATCAAGCCCCGCTCTTTTTAGCATTCTACTAGAGGTGCTAAACCCTAGGGGCTTGACAAGGAAAAGATTTGATCCTGTAACACTACAGGTTCGCACAATATTCCCCGCATTCTGGGGAATTTGCGGCTCAAATAACACAATATTAACGGATAACCTCTGAAGGTGTTGCAGGTGTGGCTATTTCCGCTTCTTGTTTTACTTGGGCTTTTGGAGCATTAGTAGAGATCACTTCTTCTTTTGCTTCTGCATTATTGGCCTTAACACATTCGATTTCAAATGTTAGAAGACTGTTTGGAGGAAGGTATCCTTGAGTTCCATAGCCAAGATCAGGGTGAATAAACACTGTGCGTTTTTCCCCTTCTTTCATGCCGATGAGGGCTTTGCTAAGACCTGGAATTGTTTCGTCTAAAGAAATCATTTCGTCTTCTTTTGAAGCTCCAAAAACTGTGCCGTCAAGGTATGAGCCTTTGTAGCGGATAAGAGGAGAGAAATGGGGTTCAATAGAAGATCCATCGCCAGCTACTTCAACTTTATACTGAAGCTTGTTCTCTTCTATAGAAACAACGTCTTTTTCTTTAGAATTTTTTGAGAGGAATTCTTCTGCTTTTACAAGGTTTTCTGATGCTTTGGCTTTAAAAGCTTTTTCTTGAGCTGCAGTAATAGCTTGGATGCATTCTGCTTCTGTCATCGGGGCTGTTTTCCCTTCTGTGCAATCACGAATTCCTTTAAGAACTTGAGCGACATCAAATTGGAAGCCGAGGTTTTCAATGTTTTTGCCAATAAGGTGGCCAAAAGACTCAGAAACTTTAGCAATATCAACTTCTTTTACTTCTTCTTTTGCTACTTTTTCGTTAGCTTCATTAGGATTGTCTGCTAAAAGATTTGTTCCAATCAAAGCTAAGACTAGCGACACTGAAAGAGCGGATAAATAAATTTTTTTCATAATGGTTCTCCTTAATTAACGTGTTTAAATCTATCTTCTTTTTTCATTATATCCAAGTGATTTCTGTAGGTTCTGCCTTGATTTCAAGCTCTTTTAGTTGCTCTATAGCAACTCTTGAGGGAGCTTGCATCATTAAGTCACTTGCTTTTTGAGTTTTAGGGAAGGCTATTACATCTCGTATATTTTCTGTTTTAGTAAGAAGCATAATAAGGCGGTCAAGTCCAAGCGCTATTCCTAAATGAGGGGGCGTTCCATATTTTAAAGCCTCTACAAAGAACCCAAACTTTTCTTTAATTTGCTCTGGGGAGAGATTTAAAGTCTGGAAAATTTTTTCTTGTAAATCGCCGCTATGAATCCTCTGAGAGCCCCCTCCAAGTTCATATCCATTTAATACAAGGTCATAAGCCTCTGCTCGCATAGAAAGGGGGTCCTTATCGAGTAAATCCATATCCTCTACATGGGGGGATGTAAAAGGGTGGTGTTCACTTTCAAGTCTTTTCTCTTCGCTGTTATAACGGAACATAGGGAATTCGGTGACCCAAAGGAATTTAAGATCATCTGGAGAAATGAGATTTCTTTGTTTTGCAATGTGTCTGCGCAAATGATCAAGGCCTTGGTTGATTCTTTCACCCGGACCAGCGCCTATAAGGATCATGTCGCCTACTTCTGCAGACATAAGATGGGTAGTGGCATCTAATTGTTCAGGTGTAAAAAACTTCATGACACTTGAGGTGTATCCCTCTTCTGCCTTTTTGATCCAGGCAAGTCCTTTTAGTCCAAATTGGGAAACAAACTCTGTAAGCCCATCGATGTCCTTGCGAGAAAGAGAAGCTCCTTCTTTCACACATAATCCTTTGACACAGCCCTTGGCTTTTAACGCATCTGTAAATACCGAAAAGCTGCAGTTTTGGGCAATAGAATCTAAACGTACAAGAGGCATCCCAAAACGCAAGTCAGGCCTGTCTGTGCCATAATGTTCCATGCAATCTTTGTGGGGCATATGAGGAAAATTACTTTTGATTTCGATCTCCGCGCATTCTTTAAAGACTTTTTTCACAAGGCCTTCCATAAGATCCATCACTTCTTTAGGCGTGCAGAAACTCATTTCCACATCGACTTGAGTGAATTCAGGTTGTCTATCAGATCTTAAATCTTCGTCTCTAAAGCATTGGGCGATTTGGAAATAACGATCCATCCCAGAAACCATAAGAAGCTGTTTGAAGATTTGGGGCGATTGAGGAAGCGCATAAAAATTGCCTGGATACACACGTGAAGGTACAAGATAGTCCCGAGCTCCTTCAGGAGTTGATTTGGCAAGAATAGGCGTTTGAATTTCTAGAAATCCTTCTTTATCCATGTAGTTACGAATCACCATCATGGCTTTATGTCTTGTGACAAGTTTTTTAGCAATATCGCCTCTTCGGATATCAAGATATCGATATTTTAGGCGAAGCTCTTCATTAACGCCTTCTTCTTCAGAAATAGAAAAAGGAGGTGTTTTAGAAGAAGAAAGAATATGGAGCTCTTTAACATGGATTTCAATGGCGCCTGTTGCCATCTTTGCATTGGCCATTCCTTGAGCCCTTGGAAAAACTTCTCCTTTAATAGAGATGACCCATTCGTGTCTAATTTTTGCTGCAGCTTCATGAATAGCGGGGATGAGTTTAGGGTCAATCACAAGTTGCGTAAGCCCAAAGCGATCTCTTAAATCTATAAAGATAAGAGAGCCTAAATCTCTTCGTTTATGTACCCAGCCGGAGAGTGTTACAGATGTTCCGATATCTTTAGTGTTTAGTGCTCCGCAAGTATGCGATCTTCTATAGTCAACCATTGATTTCCTCAAAAAGGGTAAGGAGATTTTCAAGAGAGATTGTTTTGTTTTCTCTTGTTGTCATGTTTTTAAGTTCAGCTTTTTTAGTTTTTAGTTCTTCTTCCCCAATCACAAGGCAATACTCAGCATTAAGAGCCGCAGCTCTTTGGAGCCCATGCTGTATTTTTTTTCCTGTTAGGTCCATATCAGAGGCAATTTTTTCTTTGCGCAGTTTTGCAAGAAGCTCAAAACAGTACGTGGAAGCTTCTTCACCCATCCCAATTAAATAAACTTTAGGGTGAGGGGCTAAGGGAAAGGGAACATTTTGATGGACCATTGTTTGTAAAATGCGCTCAAGGCCTGCGCCAAATCCAAAAGCAGGGAGCTTGGGGCCTCCAAACGATTCAATCATTCCATCGTATCTGCCACCCCCCCCCTACGCTATTTTGCGAGCCTAGGGATGTAGAGGTGATTTCAAAAACAGTCTTATTGTAATAGTCTAATCCTCGCACAAGCTTGGGATTAATTTCATAAGCAATATTTAATTTTTCTAGTAAGCGGCACACTTTTTCAAAGTGGGTCTTACACTCCTCGTTTAAATGATCTAAAATAGAAGGGGCGTTCTCGAGAATTTTTTGATCGTTTGGATCTTTAGAATCTAAGATGCGTAAAATGTTTTTAGTAAACCTTGCTTGGCTATCTTTAGAAAGCTCTTCAAGATGGGGCTCTAGGTAGTTTTTAAGGCTTAAAAGATAAGCTTCTCTTGATTCCGTATCGCCAATATTATTAATAAGTACTTTGAGATCTTTTAACCCAAGTCTTCGGTAAACTTCGCAAAGCAAGTCAATCACTTCAACGTCTTGCTCGGGGGTTCCAATGCCTACAGCTTCTGCTCCAAATTGGTGGTGTTGTCTATAGCGTCCGGCTTGAGGTCTTTCGTAGCGGAACATAGGACCAATATAGAATAATTTATGCACAGCTCCTGTATTATAAAGGCGGTGCTCAACAAAAGAGCGCATGACAGGGGCAGTGCCTTCAGGCCTTAGCGTCATGGAGCGCTCTGCACGATCTAAAAACGTATACATTTCTTTTGATACAATATCAGAAGATTCCCCAACGCTTCTTACGAAAAGTTCTGTTCTTTCAAAAATCGGCGTGCGAATTTCTTTAAATCCGTATTCATGGGCGGTTTGTCTTATGACCGATTCTAAGTATTGCCAATGTGCCGATGTGCACCATTTGTCTTCTTCTTTCTGCGCTTCAGGGAGGATGTCGAACGTCCCTTTAGGAATTGTATATTGCATATTTTCCCTATCTGTAGAAACAAGAGAATAAAACAACAAAGATAAAAAGAAAAGCAAAGAGAGAATCCCAGCCTCTTAAATTCTTGCGTGCCCGTGTGCGTGCCCGTGCCGGTGCCCGAAACACTAACTGGGAATCGGGCACCGGCACGGGCACGCACACGGGCACGAAGGAGGGGTTATTTGGTGAGTTTTTGGATGAGGTCGGAGAGGAAAGTGATCCACATACTAAGTTCGCTGAGTTTGGGGTCTTTTTGGTAGGTGTAGTGTAGCTTTTGGATGATTTCGATAAAGGGAAAGGGGAGCCAGGTAGTGCCTACTTGTTTAAAGAGGTAGGAGCCAAAAGAATGGTCTTCCTCGGGAGGATAAATAAGAATTTGTTTTATTAAAAGTTTTAGTTTAAGGGTTTCTTCAGGAAATTTCCTATTCATCGACTCATTGTTACAAATCAGGCTTAGTTTGTGCCAAACCTCAGATAAACCCTGAATAAAGTGGGGGAAGGCGCTTTGGTCTTCTTTGGAGAGAACAAGCAGCATAGATTTGAAAATCTGAAGCTGATCGATGAGGTATTGCCTATCTAGGGCGGCTATTTCTGATTTTGAGATAGAGGAAAACGGCGTTAAAAAGAAAAATATTTTTTTAATAAAGCCTGCAAGGTGGCTTGTCATTAAAGCTATTTGATTTGAAGGGGGCTCTTCATTTTTATAGTCATTTTGTTTTTTATCCCTTTCCATCTGATGGACTCTAATCCAGTCTTTAGAAGGGTCATCCCGGTCAATAGGCGGTTTTTGAAAGCTCATTTTGCTAGTTGTTTTTTTGTAGATTGAGTCTTTCATGCCTAAAAGACGAAATTCATGCAATCTTTATTTTTACTCCCGTTTTAGAACTAGCATTAAAATAGAGGTTATAAGTAGAGTTTCCTTGGTATAAAAAATTTGGAAATGAAAAACAGTTCGGCTTTTTCTGTGTTTTACTTTATAATGTAGGGTAACGTGTGCAATTTTATTTTTGAGAGGACTTAAGTGGGTCTATTAAATTTTCTGAAAGCTTCACCGAATGTCCCAGAAATTCAAGACGAAACCGTTGTTAAAAGTTCTTATAAGTATTGGCGCTGGCGTATTTTCATTGGAATGTATGTCGGGTACATATTTTATTACTTTACACGGAAGAGTTATAGCTGTGCTATGCCAGCTCTTATGCAAGACTTAGGTTTTGATAAGGCTGATCTTGGAATTCTTGGAAGTGTTCTCTCCATCACTTATGGCGCAAGTAAATTTTTAAGCGGAATCTTATCTGATCGCGCTAATCCCCGCTTCTTCATGGGGATTGGGCTAATCTTAACAGGTATTTTTAATATTTTCTTTGGACTCTCTTCCTCCATTTTCTTTTTTGCTATTTTCTGGGGTTTAAATGGATGGTTTCAAGGGTGGGGATGGCCTCCTTGTGCAAGGCTTCTTACGCATTGGTATTCTCAAAAAGAAAGAGGCACCTGGTGGGGTGTTTGGAATACGTCTCATAGTATTGGCGGCGCTGTAATTCCTATAATAGTCGCTCTTTGCGTGGCTTTCTGGAATTGGCGTTTTGCTCTCTATATTCCGGGTGTTTTGTGTATAGGCATAGGCTTTTTTGTTCTTTATTGCCTGCGCGATACGCCGCAATCTTTGGGCTTGCCTCCTATAGAAAAATTTAGAAACGACTATCCGGTTGCTAAGGCTGCAGAAGAAGAGTCTCCAACGACTAAAGAAATTCTTTTTAAGTATGTTTTAAATAATGGTTATATCTGGTTACTTGCTAGCTCTTACTTCTTCTTATATGTCATTCGGACAGCTGTTAACGATTGGGGACTCCTTTATTTTGTAGAGACTAAAGGCTATTCTTTAATGACTGCTAGTACGTGTATTGGCGCTTTTGAGGTAGGCGGCTTTTTTGGAAGTTTAGTCGCAGGCTGGTCATCCGATCGGATTTTTAGAGGACGTAGAGGTCCTGTAAATGTTCTTTATAGCTTTGGAGTGATCGTTGCCTTATTTATGCTTTGGCAATCGTCTACGAAAGGAATTTTCTGGGATCATTCTAGTATGTTTACTTTAGGCTTTTTAGTCTTTGGTCCTCAGATGTTAATTGGGATGGTATCAGCTGAAGTAGCGCATAAAAAAGCTGCCGGTACAGCTACAGGATTTTCTGGATGCTGGGCTTATGCAGGCGCTGCAATGGCAGGCTACCCCTTAGGCCTTATTACGCAAAACTTTGGCTGGTACGGCTTTTTTGTATCTCTTGCAGCCTGTGCAATCATTGGAGCCCTCCTACTAGTCCCTCTTTGGTCCATCACAACCAACCCAAAATACCTAGGGCACCCACCTGTTGCTCCTTCTGCTTCCCCCGAAGAACCCGCTCAATAAAAGAAAGAAAAGAGAAGAGTTAACAAGATGAACAAAGGTAAGGCAGGATATACAGGATAAGGGAAATAATAATTTCTTTCTTTTCTCTGTGTTCTCTGTGAGCTCTGTGGTGAAAAATATGCTAACCTATTAGATGCAATGTTCTGCGATAAATTTTTCACCACAGAGCTCACAGAGAACACAGAGAAAAGAAAGAAAACCCCTCTCTCTTTTTCTTCATCCTGTATATCTTGCCCTACCTTTGTTCATCTTGTTAATTTCCTCTCTTTCTTCTTCTTTCTTTTTTTGGTTTGAGTTACGATTTATTCTTCATACTCTAGTAGTGGTTTGGCAATGTCCTGGATTCCTCTTCATGTGCACTCTCAGTATTCTATTTTAGATGGTACGGCTTCTGTCGCAGCTTTAGCCTCTCATGCTAAGAAAAATGGATTTTCTTCTTTAGCACTCACAGATTTAGGGAATTTGCATGGAGCTGTCGATTTTTTTAAGGCCTGTAAAGCAGAGGGTCTAAAAGCTATTTTGGGCTGCGAGCTAATGGTAGCTCCAGGCTCTCGTTTTGAAAAAAAACGGACACCTGGAGTTCCTTACGCCTATCCGCTTATTCTCATAGCAAAAAACAAGGTCGGGTATAGAAATCTTTGCAAGCTTAGCTCTATTGGCTATTTAGAGGGGTTTTATTACACGCCGCGTATTGATAGGGAAGTTCTTGCTCTCTATAGCGAAGGGCTCATTTGTTTATCGGGGCCTCTTAATGCGCATATTCCCTCTTTAATTCTTCAAGGGAAAGAGGCCGAGCTTCTCTCTGAAATTGCTTGGTATAAGGATCTTTTTAAAGAAGATTACTATTTTGAATTGCAGCGCCATGTGATGAAAGAAGAAGATATCTTTGCAGATGGGTTAAATAAAGAGGGCTGGGCCTACCAAAATTATCTCGATTGCATTGCTAATCAGGAAAAGGTCATTGCGCGGTTTAAAGAGCTTTCTTTAGAACTTGGCGTTCCATGTGTTGCTACAAACGATACCCATTATCTTGAAAGGGAAGACTGGAGAGCGCATGAGATTCTGATGAATGTTCAATCAGGTGAGCCCTGCGAGATTTGGGAAAAAGATTCTTTTGGCAATTTAAAATCCAAAGTAAAAAATCCCAAAAGGCAAACAACTCCTTCTCATGAATTATATTTTAAGACAGAAGCCCAAATGCAAGAGCTTTTTGCAGATGTTAAAGAGGCTGTAGCTACGGCTTTTTTAATTGCGGAAAAGTGCAACCTTGAGCTTGATTTTAAAACCAAATATTACCCCTTATATGTACCCCCTCATCTTGAAGGGATTCCTCTTTCTAAAGAAGAGCTCACCAAAGAAGCTGCTGCCTATTTAGCACTTCTTTGTAATGAAGGATTAGAGAAAAGGTATACAGAAGATAAGCTTGCAAAAGTGCAAGAAAAATATCCTGATAAAGACCCTTTACAAGTTGTCAAAGATAGGCTTGCCTATGAGCTTAATTTAATTACCTCTAAAGGAATGTGCGACTACCTTCTTATTGTATACGACTTTATTAATTGGGCTAAAAGGCAAGGTATTCCTATGGGGCCTGGTAGAGGTTCTGGAGCCGGATCGATTATCCTCTATCTAATAGAAATCACAGATATTGAGCCTTTGCGTTTCAATCTGTTCTTTGAGCGTTTCATTAACCCAGAAAGACTTTCCTATCCTGATATTGACGTGGATATTTGCATGGAAAGGCGCTCTGAGGTGATTGACTATACCGTGCGTAAATATGGTAAGGACAAAGTGGCTCAGATTATCACCTTTGGAACCATGAAAGCTAAGATGGCCATTAAAGATGTAGGAAGAGTGTTAAGCGTTCCTCTTACCAAAGTCAATATGCTCACTAAGCTTGTTCCTGAAGATCCTACAATGACTTTAGAAAAGGCTTTTGAACTAGATCCAGAGCTGAATCAGATGTATGAATCAGATGATGAAGTGCGCACCATTATTGATATTGCCAAAAAGCTTGAAGGATCCATTAGAAATACAGGGATTCATGCGGCAGGATTAATTATTGGTGCAGAGCCTATTATTGATCTTATTCCCATTTGTGTGGCTAAAGACTCTGATATGGTTGTCACTCAGTATTCGATGAAGCCTGTAGAAGCTGTTGGCATGTTAAAGATTGACTTTTTGGGATTAAAAACTCTGACAGCTATTCAAAAAGCTGCAGATTCCGTAAAGCAAAACTATGGCAATGCTATTGATTGGGTAAATCTTCCTTTAGACAATAAGATGACATTCTCTTTATTGAATCAGGGAAAAACAATGGGGATTTTCCAGCTTGAATCTACTGGAATGCAAGAGCTTGCTAAGCAGCTTCATATTGATAAATTTGAAGAGATCATTGCGGTAGGCGCTCTTTATCGTCCAGGTCCTATGGAGATGATCCCTTCCTTCATTAATCGAAAGCATAAAAGAGAAGCTATTGAAAATGATCATCCTCTTATGAAGGATGTTTTGGCAGAAACCTATGGAATTATGGTGTATCAAGAGCAGGTCATGCAAATTGCAAGCCTTCTTGCAAGCTATAGTTTAGGCGAAGGGGATGTGCTTAGACGCGCCATGGGGAAAAAAGATAAAGAAGAGATGTCTAAGCAAAGAGAGAAATTCAAAAACGGTGCGCTTGAAAAAGGGATTGAACCTGAAATCTCGATGCATATTTTTGATAAAATTGAAAAGTTTGCCTCTTATGGGTTTAACAAATCGCATGCTGCAGCTTATGGGTTTTTAAGTTATGTGACAGCTTTCTTTAAGTCGAATTACCCTAAAGAGTGGATGTCTGCTTTAATGACAGTTGACCGGGAAGATATCACTAAAGTTGCTAAAGTGATTCGAGAAGCCAAGACAATGGGAATTGCTATTCTTCCTCCTGATGTGAATGAATCTGGAAAAGAGTTTGGAGCTACCCCCAAAGGCATTCGATTTGCCCTTACAGCGATTAAAGGCGTTGGCGAAGGGGTTGTGGACGCCATTATTCAAGAGCGCACTAAAAAAGGCCCTTTTGTCTCTCTTTATGATTTTTTCGAGCGATTAGATACGAAAAAAGTGGGCAAAAAAGTTGTTGAGCTCCTCATTTATGCAGGAGGCTTTGATTTTACTTTGTGGACGCGTCAAGAGCTTGTAGAGAGCGTTGATCCGATGTATGAAGCAGCTTTGCAAGAACATCAAGAAAAAGAAAAAGGAATTTTAAGTTTATTTTCTCTACTAGAAAAAGAAGATAAACGCTTTACCGCTCCTCCAAAAATTAAGCAGAAAATGCTTAAGGCCGAAATTTTAAAAAGAGAGAACGAGCTTTTAGGTTTTTATCTTTCCGGTCATCCTCTCGACGAAGTAAAAAGCCAGCTTCAAAAACTTTCTTGCGTTCCTTTAGGTCAGCTTATAGATCTTGAGCAGGGCGCTGTTTTTAGAGCCGCCTTTATAATAGAGACAATTGGGATAAGAGTATCTGCCAAGAGTCAAAAGAAATTTGCTATTCTTACCATTAATGATGGGGTAGAGCGTTTTGAATTACCTGTATGGCCAGAGCTTTATGAGGAGAAGCATGATTTGCTTTCAGAGAATCAGCTTCTTTATGGGGTGCTTCAGTTAGATAGGGTTGAAGGAGTGATTAAACTTCAATGCCGCTGGCTTGCGGATCTTATGAAGATTGATGAAAAAACTATCCAAGAATGTGATTTAGCTTATGACAAAGCCAAGTTTCAGGCTAAATTAGCGCAGGACAGAGAAAAAAGAGCGGCAGGGCAGCCTCCTAAAAAACCTAAGGAAGAAGCCCCTAAAGAGGAAAAAATGAAAACACTTGTTGTTAAAATTGATATGGGAAAAGTGCGCATGAGCCACTTTTTAAAAATAAAAGAAATTTTTCGTAAATCCCCTGGTAAAACCCCTATCCATATCGAATTTTACCTCGGCGATAGTAGAAAAAACTTTATTGCTATCCCCCCCGACTGGGGAGTGGAGTGGAGCCTGAAACTAGAGAAAGAACTAAAGGAAATCGCCTCCTTAGAAAGCGCAACCACGGAGTAATTCTTTTATTCTCTCTCTCCCGTGCTCGTGTGCGTGCCCGTGCCCGTGCCCGAGTTGATGTTATTGATAGGCAAGCGCAAGAAAGCAAACAACGTCAAATCGGGCACGCACACGGGCACGCACACGGGCACGGGAGAGAGAAGAGAGAGAAAGCCCTTTGTGGTTATAAGAGCTGTTGACAGTTTAAAAATTATAGGTTATTTTAATAGCAAAAAATTATTGGGATTATTATGAGATTAAAATCTATTTTTCATTCATCGATCGTTATTCTTTCTTTATTTGTTTCGATAAATGCTTCTGCTGAAGAAGCAGTAGCAACTCTTTCTGTTCAAGAAAGTTTTGAGCTTGTCATGGAAGCCTATGAGAACAAAAATTGGAAAGGCCTTGAGACGCAATCAGCGTTATTAATTAAGGATTACCCTTCAACAGCTTTTGGTCTTGAAGCGCGTTATTTCCTTGGGACTGCTTATTTTAATCTTAAAGAATACGAAGCTGCTAACGAGCAATTTTCTTTATATCTTAAGAGCCAGGCAACGCCTAAACATTTCGAAGATGCGATCCAATATAAGTTTTCTATTGCAGAGCTATATAAAGCTGGAGAAAAAAAGCACCTTCTTGGATTTGAAAGCATGCCCAAATGGATGCCAGCGCGCCAAGATGCCATTAAAATTTACGAAGAGGTGATTGCAGCGCTTCCCCATCATGAGCTTGGGGCAAAGGCGTTATTTGGAAAGGCTGTTGTTCTCTTTAAGCAGCAAGAGTATAAATCAAGTATTGAGACGTATCAAACTCTTATTAGACGTTTTTCCAAGCACCAACTAGCAGCAGAGAGCTACGTAGGGATTGGAGAGATCTATCTTACGCAGTGCTCCCAAGAATACCCTGATCCTGACTTTTTAGATCTGGCTCAAATTAACTTAAATAAATTCAAAGTGGATTTTCCTTCCGATGAAAATATTGCGCATTTAGAAACCAAACTCATTGGAATGAAAGAAGTTTATGCTCAAAGTCTTTATGAAACAGCGCAGTTTTACGAGCGTACAAAAAAGCCGCATGCTTCTTTAATTTATTACACACAATTGATTGCTAAATACCCTGAAACAAAACTTGCAGCGCTTTCTAAGAAAAGACAAGCAGTTCTTGAGCCTGTAGTGAAAGCGAATAAAGAAAAAGCAGCGAAGTAAATATGTTTGGGTATAAATGGCTTTTTGCTCTTCCTTTGTTATTTGGGGGGTGTGGGTACAGATTTGATGGAGAAGCCACTGAAGAGGGGCGCATTACGCTTTCTATTCCCTACGTCAATGGGGATCCAGACGGACTTCTCACAGATGAGCTAATTAGGCAATGCAGCGCTTCAGGTGTGTTTGAATACATGCGCGATGGAGGAGAATATTCCCTTCAGGTGAATGTAGTAAAAGATGAAAACCACCGCATAGGCTTTCGCTATGATCGCAATGATACAACAGGCGCTGTTAAAAGCAATTTAATCCCCATAGAATTTAGAAGAGTTGTTGCTGCTGAAGTGATGTTTGTTCACTGTCCAACAGGAGAGATTGCCTTTGGCCCAGAAGTTGTTACAGGAAGCGGAGAGTATGACACAGTTAATCCTAGCGCCGTTACCGATCTAACATTTATTAATCCCTTAGGTGTAAGAGAAAAAGTCATCCAGTTTTCTTTGGGGCAGCTTGACACTCCAGAAGGCGGCCAAGATAACGTGCGCGTTCCGCTCTATCGCGATTTAGCCCAAATTATTGTTGATGGGATTGTGAATACCCTATGAAGCTCAAACCTAATTTAAAATATCTTTCTGAAGCAATGGATTGGGTAAAAAAAGAGGCCTTAAATGCCGGCTTTTCTTTAGAAGAAACACGCCGCATAGAGCTTGTAATGGAAGAGGCTCTTGTAAATGTCATTGTGCATGCAAGCCTTGAAGAAGAAGATGCAATTGAACTTACATGCGAAGTAAATCAAGGCATTATCTTTTCTATCAAAGACTGCGGCCCCCCCTTTAATCCACTCGCCATCAACAAAGAATTAAAACTCTCTTGCCCCATTGAAGAGCGCAAAGAAGGAGGCCTTGGAATCATCATGATGAAAAAATTCATGGACTCCTTAACCTACGAGCGCAAAAACAACTGCAACATCCTAAAACTCCAAAAAACCCTAACCCACTAGGAACCTTCTTTGTCTTTGCGCGTTAGCGCCTTGGAGTGCTGCGTTTCCTATACGCAGCACTCCAAGGCGCTAACGCGCAAAGAAATAATTTTTAATGTCATGTTTATTCGATTTAATGTTATTGTCTATGCTTTTATTATTTAAAGATAGGTGAATATGTCTTCAATAGCAATACAAAGAGTGCCTTTCCCTGAGTTATTACCTAATCTTCCAGCGGATATTGATAACCTTATTTCTCCTTACCATATAAGTGTTTCTAAAGCAGCTTCTTGGATGCCGCCGAATTCTTCTTTCGTTTGGGATGTCCATGTTGTGTTATTGGAACAAGCTCACCGATTAGTGTTCACATTTCAGTATTACCTTTCTTTTGCTCAACTAAATAAAGCTCATAGGGACAGTTTTAATTTAGACAAAAAGCCTAAATTATTTGAAGAGATAAAGAGTGTCTTTTCTAGGCTTAACCAAGTTAATAACGGATTTAAAGTCGCACGATGTATCAGAGAATGCGTAGATAGCGGAACCTATTTAGCTGCACTTAAAGTGTGTTTTTATGCAAATCCTTCCGCCTTGGAAAATAAGGCGTCTGATCCAAACCAAGACATCAATGAAGGGTTTTCTCGCAATATTTTGCATAACGCCGTAGCACCTAATAATTTAGAGATCAGTTCCTTGTCTTTTATCTCTAGCGTGCTCTTAATTAATAAAAGCAATAACTTAGGTCTTTTAGGGAAAAAAGATTGTTATGGATGGTTACCATTGCATAGAGCTTGTAATTATATGGTAAAAGAAAACAAAGAGAAAGTTCTGAAAAAGCTTTTAGAAGAAGATCCAGATGTTAAAGATCACGTGAACGTTCTTGTTTTTCCTCAGATGAGTTCTAAAAAGGAAAAAAAAGTTGATTATACCCCTATTTATTTATTGTTTGACCTTTATAATGGAGAGGATCAATTGAAGCTTGTGCAACTTTTACAGAAACATGGGGCTGATATAGATCAGAAAAATTGCAATGGAGATACAACTCTTCAGTTACTAATAGCTGATTCTACCAAAATGCAGCATGTCCCCACGCTATTACGCTGCGGTGCTTCTGCATTGGTTTCGAACAAAAAGGGGCAAATTGCTATGGACGCCTACATTGAAAATTCCCTATCTGAATTTCACAAATTAATTTTAAAGGCCAATTCTTATGAATATTACCAATCAAATTTAGACTCCAATCGTTCAGCAAGGCAGAATATAAAGAATAATTGCTTAGAGGCAGTAAGGCTATTTTTGAATCAAGTGGAGGAAATCCCTCAAGCTCTTTTAAAGAGAGTTGTTTTTAATTGGATGGATCCCCTAGTTCTTTCAGATTTTAAAGAGCAGATAGGAGCTCTTTTTAACAATTCTGGCAAAATTCAACAAGGAGTCGATTATTGCTTCCCGCATATATCATCGGCTCAGGATGATGCGTTTTTGTAGTCTATTTCTTTTTCACAAATCTGGCAAAATTAAAGTAGAAGCAGATAATCCGCTCTCACCTAGTGATAAGGTGCTGGTTTCTTGGGGAATGTCTCCTATTAACTCATTCTTTTTTGCCAATCGATGAGATGATGCTTTCTGTATCAATGACTTCTGTTAAAAAGTGTTGAAGAATCTTGAGGATGTATTTGGGGGTGTTATATACACCTGTTGTTTGGAATACGAGCTCTAGATGGGGTTTTTCTTGGATAAGTAGGCTTACAAAAGTCATTGTCACAGGCATTTCAGCGACAACGGAAGGAACAATCCATATGGCGAACTTATCATTAAAGAGTGTCACCTTATCATCTGTTTCAAGAACATGGAAGTAGTCAGAAAAAGTTCCCGTATTTGAGATCTCATCAAGTTCAGCATTGTTTAAAAGTCCAAGTTCTTGCATAAGGTTTAAGTTAACGGTGATCACACCGTCGGGGACCCATTTACTTAAATTACGCGAAAACTCTTTGTAAGCTTCGTCTAATTGTGTGTGATCAGCCATCTTAGCCCTATCTATCAAGAATTTAATTCACATATCGCATCTTTTCTTGAAGTTGTAAAGAATTTATTTTTTGCATTTTTTATAAGGCGTTCTTTTTCCTATACCCAAGTAAACACGATTTTGTTATTTTCTTCTTTTTCCTAACGGTACACATGCGCTTTATACTCATTGGTCTTTGCATTTTATTTTCTTGCTTCGTGCATTCTGAACGTCTTAAATTAGATGTTTCGGCTTCTTCTGCGATTCTTATAAATGGAAATACAGGGTCTGTCCTTTTTGAGAAAAATGCCCATCAGCCCAATTTCCCAGCAAGTATTACTAAAGTGACAACAGCTCTTTATGCTCTAGAGAAAAAAGGGGGGTATTTAAATGTAAATATCACAGCATCTGAAGATGCAGTAGGCGCAGTTTCTTCTAAAACCAGGATGGATAAAGCTTTTAATCATCCCTCCTATCGCTTGGAATTTGGGGGAAGCCATATAGGGATCAAGGCAGGGGAGATTCTTGATCTGCGCACGCTTCTCTATGGGCTTATGCTTTGCTCAGGAAACGATGCGGCCAATGTGATTGCTGAATACTGCTCTGGTAGCGTAGATAAGTTTATTGAAGAAACAAATGCTTACCTTAGAAAGCAGGGGATTAAAACAACCACTTTAAAAAATCCTCATGGACTGCACGATCCGGAGCATGTCACAACAGCTTATGAAATGGGGGTAATTGCTTCTCTTGCTATGAGAAACCCTGCATTTAGAGAAATTGTAAAGACAGTGCGCTACACAAGACCTGAGACGAATAAGCAAGCTTCTACTACTTTTATCCAATCTAATAAACTCCTTAAGGCGGGCAATTGTTTTTATCCTAAAGCTATAGGAGTCAAAACAGGTTATACGTCCCTCGCTGGGCACACTCTTGTTGCAGCAGCTGAACATGAAGGCAGAACGCTTATTGCCGTTCTTTTAAATTGCAGCGATTTATACCAAAGATATAGAGACGCTATTGCTCTTTTTGAGGCAGCTTTTGCAGAAGCCAAAATAACGCGCACTCTTTTCAATAAGGAATACGATCATTTTTCTGTTTCTCTAAAGGGAGGCGCAACTCCTCTAGAGGCCTCTTTGGCTCAGGATTTGACTATTTCTTACTACCCCGCTGAAGAGCCTTCTTTCAAGTCTGTACTCCATTGGAATAACCCCAAGATGCCGGTACAAAAAAATGAGCAAGTAGGAGAGATCAGGCTTGTTAACGAGCAGGGCAAAATCCTCAAAAGCGTCCCTCTTTTTGCTGTAAGAGAAGTCCCTAAGACTAAGGCCTTTAGGCTATTAGAGATCAGCTCCCGCGTAAGGGCTCTCCTCTTCGATAAGCGCACCCTCATCCTCATCCTCATGGCCCTATCCTCCTTCCTAGCCTACCGCCACTGCAAAAAACTCAAAACCAAAGAACAAGAGACCCAGTAGAAAAAGAGAGTTTTTTTTATTCTTCCCTCTCTCTTTCTTCCTCTGTGGTTTCTTGTCTCTGTGGTTTATCTTTTGCTAACCTGAGTGGGCCAACGACTTAGCCAAAGATAAACCACAGAGACAAGAAACCACAGAGGAAGAAAGAGAGAGAAGAAAACTTCTCTCAGTTTATTCTTTGAGGGATTGGTAGAGGAAGATGAAGTTTTGGAGGGAGAGTTCTTCTGGTCTTGCTAGAGGGCTTAAACCCAGTTCTTTTAGGAAGTGTTCTACTCTTTCTGGGGGATAAATTTCTTTTAAAGAAGATCTAAGCATTTTTCTTCTTTTTTGAAAGCAGCTTCGGACAAATTGGAAAAACGCTTCGGGAGAATCTAACCTCTGGGGTTCTTTTAAAGTTAGATGAACAAGTGCGGAATCGATTTTGGGTTTGGGATAAAAGCAGTTAGGGGAAATAGTAAAGCAGTACTTGGCATGCGCGTAGTAACTTAAAAAGATAGTAAAGCTGCTATAATCTGCGGTGTTCTTTTGAGCGATAAAGCGTACTCCCACTTCATGTTGTACCATAACAGTGATAGAGGAGATGTACTGATGGAGAGGAAGAAGTCTTGCTAGAATAGGCGTTGTGATTTTGTAGGGAAGGTTGGCTACAATTTTCGCTTTTTTCCCTTCGGGCAAGTGCTTTTCAAAATAAGCTTCCCACGCAAAATCTAGGCAGTCTTGCTGTATAACATTTAAGTGATTATCCTCTTTTTTAAGTCTTTCTAAAAGTTTAGCAAGCTGCTTATCCATTTCAATGGCCGTGACATGAGCTTTTGCTTTAAGAAGCTCTTCTGTTAGAGCTCCTGGGCCTGGCCCAATTTCAAAAACAATGTCCCCTTCATGGACATCTGCTGTATGCACAATTTTGCGCAGAATATTGCCATCAATCAAAAAATTCTGAGAGAGGTGCTTTTTTGCAGCAAGGCCTTCCTCTTGGAGAAAGGCGTGCAGTTCTTTAGGATTGAATATAGGCATTAATTTAAACTGAATGGCTGAAAGTTAGGAGGAATAAGCTCTTGCCAGTATGTTTGATCATAGCCATAGCGCTGCATCAGTTTTGCCATATAGCGGCTGCTTTCCCTTTCTACTTCTTCCTGGATAAGATCGCCTTTAATGTCGTTAGCAATTTTTTGGAATAAAGGGAGCATGCTTTTTGTGTGTTCCTTAAGATGGAAAATACGGAAAACCTCTGCGTTATCTACGCGGCTTTGTTGTAATATGGGTAAGCTAAAAGAGCCATCTGCTAAAGAAGCAAGAATTGATTTATTAGCTTTAGAAAGGTCCTGATCTTCCATGACATAATCTTGAGATACAGTCACAGAAACAGAAGGATCTATTTCTCCCCTTTCTTTAAAGCTAGAGACTAGCTCTGTAAGATCTTTTTTGTCCTTAAGAAGAGAGCTGTAAATTGTTTTTGCAATCTCTTCGGCATCAAGGTGTTTAGGCGCTTTTACAGTAAGCACCTGATATTTCCAATTTTCTTTAGGAGCATTTTCTGCACAAAATTTTCCGTAGGCTTTTTTGATATCCAAAGAAGTAACGTTATTCAAGGCTTTAGAATGGATTTTAAACCAAGACATCTTTTGTACGATAAGCTCATCATGAATCGCCTTTCTCGCTTCCTCATAAGTGATTCCTATTTTATCTAGGGTGCCCATCACATTTGGGCCAAAGCGATTTTGTATTTCTTCTCTAACATCTCCATCTGTAATGGTGATCTTTTTTTCTTCGGCATCCGTAAGAATAAGCTCATTTTTTATGATCTGTTCTAAAGAGGCTTTCCAGTTGTTATTATAGAATTGAAATTTAGCGGTTTTAGAAGAGGTATACTGGGGATAGTTTCTATCGAGATAAATATCCATTTTCTTCATGACATCGATCACAGAGATTGTTTTATCCATCACCTTTGCAAGAATGCGGTTGTTAACAATTAGATCGCCTGCGCGCTCATCGGATAATTGCATAGAAGAATTGGCCTCTGCAAAGCTGCTTAGGAGTAGTACTGGTGTAAGTAGATATTTTAAAATGTGCATAGAAAAAAAGTGGTTAGATAAATTTACTTCATCGTAGCAAAAAACCCGGTTTCTTCAAAGGTTTTTAACGCGAGCTGTAGTTAAGCCGTAAAGAAAATCTTGCAATACAATTCATAAAGGGAGTATACAACAAAATGTTGTGATAAAACAACAAAATGTTGTGATATATGAGCCCTTTACTAAAACTTTTTTCTAATAGTACCTTAGCTGAGATCCTTAGCTTGTTCTTGCTCAACCCTGAACAAGAATACTACCAAGCAGATATTGCACAAAAAACTAAAAAAGCCTTGATGCAAGTCCAAAGATCTCTTAAAACATTAAAAGAAATTGGAATTATATCTTCGATAGCAAAAGGAAGAATGGTTTATTACAAAGTAATAAAAACGCATCCTGCTTTTGAAGATTTAAAAAGATTGTTTTTAAAAACGATTTCTCTAGGAGACGGAATTTTCCAAGCATTGAGTCCTTTTCAAAATAAAATCTTTTGTGCCTTTATTTTTGGATCTGTTGCTAAAGGCAACGAATCAATGGATAGTGATATTGATTTATTTATTATTGGGGATTTAACCTTGCGTGAGCTTTCGAAAGCCTTAAGCCCCTTGTCAAAAGGATTACAAAGAGAGCTAAATCCTGTTGTTTTTGGGCAAGAGGAATTTCAAAAAAGAATTGCTAGTAAAGATCATTTTCTGATAGAAATTTTAAATTCTCCTAAAATTTGGATTACTGGAAATGAAAGTGATTTTAAACAATTGGCTAAAGGAAGAAAGGTTAAAAGCACATAAAACCTCTAAAGAAGAGATTTCCAAGCTTTTTAAAATTGTAGAGAGGGATCTGCATGATGCAGGTATCGAGGGCCTATCAGCCGATCGCCGTTTCATTACTGTCTATAATGCAGCCTTACAACTCACGACTATTGTATTGCGAGCCTATGGTCTAAGGACTAATCCAAATAAAACCGGTCACCATCGTATTTCTATTGATGCATTGCCCGAAATCATTGGTGAAGAATTCCAAGATTTATCCGATTATTTAAACGCGTGCCGTATCAAAAGAAATATTTGTGATTACACGAGCTCAGGGGAGATCTCAGAAACAGAGGCTTTAGAAATCACTCGGGAGATCAAGGAATTTAAAGTTGTAGTTGTTAAGTGGATTAAAAAAACTCACCCGCATTTGGCTTTAAAGACGGCTCCATAAAAGCCGTCCATTCCGTCTTTTTCTGGAAGGATTTTAAGTTCCTCTACGAGCTCGAGGTTATGGGTTTCTAGGAAAAAGGCTGTTTGCTGCTCGTTTTCCTCTGGAAGAATGCTGCAAGTGGCGTAGACGATGCGTCCTTTAGGTTTTAAGAACTCAAGGGCGTCTTTAAAAATTTCTTTTTGCAAAAGGGTAAGGTTATCGATATTTTCTTTTGCAATTTTCCATTTCATATCGGGATTGCGTCTGAGTGTGCCAATTCCGCTGCAAGGAGCGTCGACAAGCACCCAATCCATTGTTTTTTTTAGTTTTTTCTTTCTTTGGTCGTTGAATGTTAAAAGTTGAGCATTTTGAATGCCGGCTCTTCGCAATCTTTTTTTCCCTTCTTCAAGAGCTAAATCGCGTATATCGTGCAGATAAATGATTCCTTTATTTTCCATAAGAGGCGCAAAGGCAAGCGTTTTGCCGCCTGATCCTGCGCAATAATCTAAAACGTGTTCTTTCGGCGCTGTTTTTATGAGTTTTGCAACGAGCTGGCTCCCCTCGTCTTGCATTTCAAAAAAACCCTCTTTAAAGTCATCGGATCCAAAAAAATTGATTTTTCTATGAAATACAATCCCTTCAGAAGAGTGTTTTGTGGGACTCACTTCGTAAAAATTTTTCCATTTCTGTAGGAGCTCTTCGCGTGTTGTTTTTAAGAGATTTGCGCGAATGGTTGTAGGTGCTTTTGTATTGCTTAGTGCGCATAATGCAAGAGCTTTTTCTTCTCCGTAGGCATCACTAATTAACTGAAACAGAAATTTGGGGAAACTTACGCGGATGTGGGGGGCTATTTTTTCATTGGTTTGATGCTCTAGAAGATCTATAGACTGATAGATTCTGTAACGCTCTTCCCAGGTAATAGGGGGTTTAGAAAAATGATCGAGTAGCGCTCTCCAGCGAATCATCCCATAAATGGCTTCACAAATAGGGGGTCTTTCTTTGGATCCTACATTTTTATGTTTTCGAAAATAATTGCTTAAGAAAACATCCAGAGGCTTTCTTTGAAGTTCCTCAGAATTAAGGATATTAAATATATGGTATTCGATAAATTTTTTGTTCATTATGTTATATTGTATTAAAAATGCTAACATTCTATCAAATCCAATGATTTGTGTACAAAGCTTTAGGGGGTATTAAAAATGAGTGGCTTACAACTCTTGATCCAATTTTTAGGAAGAATTTGTTTAAGTGTTTTTTTTATATTGTCCGCTATTTATCAAATCCTCGACTGGCAGGGAACTGAAGCTGCCTTAACAAATGCTATTTCCGATATCAACGGATATCATGAAATGGGGATCGATTTTTTAAGGCCCTCTTTAGATTTTATTTCAGTAAATACTTCTTTATTTCTAGCTATAGGTATTGGCCTTGAACTGATAGGGGGCTTGCTTATATTTTTAGGACTCAATCCTAAGGTGGGAGCATTTTTTCTCGCCCTTTTTCTGATTCCGACAACCTTGCTTTTCCACCATTTTTGGCTTTTACAAGGACACGAAAAAGAGATTCAGCTAGCCATGTTCTTTAAAAATATAAGTATTTTAGGCGGCGTTTTCCTTTTGCTAGCCACAGGCTCTAGCAAAAAAGCCCCACCCAAAAAAGAAGGCTAATGCGTTTGATGCACTTACCACAGAGAGGAAAAAAATTAATCTCTCCCTCTCTTCTCTTCCTCTGTGGTTTCTTGTCTCTGCTAACATTTGAGTACACAAAGACTTGCATTTTTTTAACCACAGAGACAAGAAACCACAGAGGAAGAGAAGAGAGAGATTAATTTTTTTCTGCTCTGTGGTGAAAAAAGGAAGGGTACGTTGTTGTTGTTAATAAGTTTTATTATTGTTGTTTTGGGGCATTTTCAATCGTTCTCTCTTTTGGGAGTTGTTACAGCTTTCTGTGGTTATGCTCTTTTTTGGAAGGGGCTTACTCAGGTGAAAAAGCGGTTTTGGGTAGGGGCTTTTTGGTTTGCTCTTCTGCAGGGGTGTTATCTTTTTTGGATGACGTCTATAGAGTACCAGGGAGTCGGGATTCTCTTTGTTTATCTTTTGCTTATTCTGGGGTTGGGGGCGCAGTTTGGCGCGCTATCCGTTTTTGTCCTTAAAGAAGAGCTCACTTTTTTTAGAATTTTAGTAGCGGCTTCCTTTTGGGTTCTTATGGAGTGGGGGCGGCTTTTTGTTCTCTGTGGTTTTGCTTTTAATCCCTTAGGATTGTGTCTAGGCTCAAATGGTCTATTGGCAAATTCTGTCTCTCTTTTTGGGGTGTTAGGAGCTTCTTTCTTTGTAGTTTTTATTAACCTTTGTGTTTTTTCTTTTTTTGCAAAAAGAAATTATAAATTTTTAGCAACGGGTGTTGTTTTATTTCTTTCTCTTTGGGGATATGGAACTTGTCATTTTTTATATCATGACGCTCAGATTAAAAGCTCTATGGAGAAACCCCTACATGTAGCGCTTATTCAAACGGGGCTCTTGCCTTCTGAAAAAGTCAAGATGTCAGATAGGTTATCTGATTTTGTTCATCCTTTAGAGCAGTGGCAGCGGATTTTTACCTTTCTTGAAAAAAGAAGGGGGGAAACTCTTGATTATATTATTCTTCCAGAAGCGGCGCTTCCTTTTGGTTTTTCAAGATGTGTTTATTCTTTGCCTGATGTGCAAATGCTTTTAAAAAAATCTTTTGGAAGCAGTGTAGAGACAGCTTTTCCTGCGATGGGGTTGCCTTATGCAAAACAAAACGCTGTTTCTAATGCCTATATTTTACAGACCCTTTCTTCTTATTTTAAGGCTGAGGTAATTGCTGGGCTTGATGATGAGCACTATAATGCAGCTTTTCACTTCACCCCCTTAGGCGTAATTAGCCGCTATGAGAAACAAATTCTCTTGCCTTTGGCAGAATATCTACCTCTTCAAATGGTAGCCCCTTTTGCTGAAAAATATGGAATTAATCAATTTTTTATGCCGGGTAAAGAGTCCAAGGTTTTTGAGGGAAGAGTTCCTTTATCCCTTTCTATTTGCTACGAGGAGATGTTTTCCTCTTTGATGAGAAAAGGAAGAGAGAGAGGGGCCAAATTATTTATTAATGTGACTAATGATAATTGGTTTCCTTCTTCTATTTTGCCAGACGAGCATTTTAAGCATGCGCAACTTCGTTCCATTGAAAATGGGGTGGTTTTATTAAGATCTTGTAATAATGGCGTCACCTGTATTTTAGATAGCCTCGGAAGAAAAGTTTCTTTTTTAAACCATGAAGAAGCAGGTATTTTGTTAAGCAGCTTTGTCCCTTACTCTTATAAAACTCCCTATTCTTTTTGGGGAGATTATCCGATTGTTTTTTTATCTTTTTTATTTTGTTTTTCCTATTTTTTATATTCTAAAAATTTTATTATATTTTTTAAGGGGTTTTTGCCCTTGCTCAAAATAAAGAACTGAGATACCCTTTTAACAAAAATAAGAGGTAACATTGGTCAGCATTGAAGAATCTAAAGGTACGTCTGCGTATCAGCGGACTTTTAAAAATAGCATTTTTTTCTCTGGTACAGGCCTATTTACAGGGAAGCATGTTTCTTTAAACTTAATCCCGGCAGAGTCAGGTCATGGGATTGTTTTCAAACGTGTCGACTTAGTAAATGCTCCTAAAATTGAAGCAAAAGTGGATTTTGTTAGAGAAACTCCAAGATGCACTATTTTGGCTAATCAAGATGTTAGCATTCAAACTGTTGAGCATATTTTAGCTGCGCTAAATGCTTACGGAATCGACAATTTACTTATTGAAATTGATGGTCCTGAAATTCCTATTTTTGATGGGAGTTCAGCCTTTTTTGTCGACATGATTGAAAAAGCTGGCATTCAAGAACTAGAAAACGAAAAAAAATGGAACAAAATTACTGCTCCTTTATTTTGGTCAAAAGGGGATATTCAGCTTATTGCGCTTCCTTCCGATGAATATCGCATTAGCTACACTCTTCACTATCCTCACTCTAGCATTATCGGATCGCAATTTTATTCTGTACTTGTAAATCAAGATCGGTTTAAAAATGAAATCGCCTTAAGCCGCACCTTTTCCGTTTACGAGGAGATAGCTCCTCTTATAGAAAAAGGATTAATTAAAGGCGGCGGCCTAGAAAATGCAGTAGTTATAAGAGATAATAAGATCGTTAACCCCGAGGGAGTCCGTTATCCTAATGAAATGGTTCGCCATAAGATTTTGGATATGATTGGAGATTTATCCTTGGTGGCAAAGCCCTTTTTAGCGCATATTATAGCTATTCGCTCCGGTCATGCTTCAAATACAGCATTTGCCCGTGAACTAGTCAATCACTTTAAGATGGAGAAGTCATAAATGGAAAACCCTGCGCAGCAATCTCTGCCCACTCAATCTGAGAAACGATTAGGCATTAAGACTATCTCAGCGATATTACCTCATCGCTATCCGTTTTTACTCGTTGATAAAATTATCTACCTTAATCTCGAAGAAAATACGATTATTGGTCAGAAAAATGTAACGATCAATGAACAATTTTTTCAGGGCCATTTTCCTGGAGTCCCTATCATGCCGGGTGTTTTAATTCTTGAGGCTTTAGCTCAAACTGGGGGCATTTTAGTACATCAAAAAGGACACACGCAAAAAATTGCCGTTCTTTTGAATGTAAATAATGCAAAATTTAGAAAACCTGTAGTTCCTGGCGATGTGCTTTTTTTACATGCAACAGGAATCCACTTTAGTCAAAAAGGGGGAAGAGTGCACGCAAAAGCAATGGTTAATGATCAGCTAGCTGTAGAGGCAGAAATTGGTTTTGCCCTAGTAGATAAGGAACAACTTTAAACCTAAAACATTCGAAGGTTTTGATACCCATGTCTAATATTCATCCTACTGCAATTATTGAGAAAGGCGCAAAGATTGGCAACAATGTGACGATCGAGCCTTATGCCATCATTAAAGGCACAGTCACTCTAGAAGATAATGTAGTGATTAAATCGCATGTTTATATCGATGGCAATACAACAGTTGGAGAAGGTACAGTTATTTGGCCCTCTGCAAGTATTGGCACAAAAACGCAGGATCTGAAATTCCGCGGTGAAACAACGTATGTTGTCATTGGCAAGAATTGTGAGATTCGTGAATTTGTGACTATCAATTCGTCTTGCCAAGAAGGCTCTGTTGTGCGCGTTGGAGATAATTGCTTAATCATGGCTTATTGCCATGTTGCACATAACTGCGAAATTGGCAACAAAGTGATTTTAGCTAACAGTGTGAATTTGGCTGGGCATGTGATTGTTGAAGACCATGCTATTATTGGAGGCATGACTCCTGTGCATCAATTCTCTCGTATTGGTTGCTATGCAATGGTAGGCGGCTTTAGCCGTATCACGCACGATGTTCCTCCGTACACCCTCGGAGCTGGCTCTCCTTATAAGTCAGGTGGCTTAAACCTTGTAGGGTTAAAGCGTAACGGATTTAGCTTGCCGCTTCGGAAAGATTTAGCTAAAGCATTTAAGCTCACTTACCGCTCTGGTTTACATATTTCAGAAGCTTTAGAAGCAATTGAGAGTGAAGTAGAGATTAGTCCTCATGTACAGCATTGGATTGATTTTTGCAAAACATCAAAGCGCGGTCTAATTGGCCTTCATTCTACACGCTTAGAAGAAGATTTTGATGAAGAAGAAGAGCTTGAAGAAGAACTTTTAAAAGAAGGCAAATAAAAACGGATGAAAGTCGTTTTTTTTGGCACATCCTCCTTTGCAGCCTCCATTTTAGAGCACCTTCTTTCTCAAAAAAATATACAAATTGTTGCGATTGTCACAAGGCTTGATAAGCCGCGCGGCAGATCCTTAGCGCTTCAGGCCCCTCCCGTAAAAGAAAAGTATTTATCTCTTAACTCTGATATCCCTCTTTACCAGCCCCCAAAGGCTTCCACTCCAGAATTTGCAGAAATTTTAAAAAGTTACGACGCAGATCTTTTTGTTGTTGTGGCTTACGGGGAAATCATTAAATCAAATATTTTAGAGATCCCTAAAAAAGGGTGTATCAATATTCATGCAAGCCTTCTTCCTAAATATCGAGGCGCAGCGCCTATTCATAGAGCGCTTATGGATGGGGTTAAAGAAACAGGGATTACGATTATTGAGATGACCCCTGCTATGGACGCTGGCGATATGCTGCACATTGAAAAAATGGCTGTTACAGACGAAATGACCTTTGAAGAGGTAGAAAAAAAACTTTGCGAGCTAGCTTGCATAGCTATTACCAAAACAATAGAGGCATTTGAAAAGGGCAGCGTAACAAGAATTCCTCAAGAGGTTTCAGAGGTGACATTTGCTTCAAAGCTACTTCCTCAGGACGAAATCATCGATTGGAATAAAGATGCCTATGCAAATCATTATTTAATTCGCTCTTTGTCTCCAAAACCTGGAGCCTTTTGCAAAATTAAAATTGGCAATGAGGAAAAGCGTTTAAAAATTAAACGTTCACGTGTAATTCCAGATAAAACAGGAGCCCCCGGCTCTTTTCTCCTCTTTGATAAAACAGGGTGGATAATCGCCTGCAAAGAGGGTTCCTTGCAGATTCTAGAGGTCCAACTCGAAGGCAAAAAAGCAATGCCAATAGAAGATTTTATGAAGGGGTTAAACCAACCAATTTCTTTAGTTTTCTGATCTAATTTCGATGTAAGTTCTTTTTTTTCAGTACACTAAAAAATCTATTCGCATTTACATAAAAGGGGGCCTCGGTTATGATATCCGCATAAAATCTTAACAACGTCTTTACTACAAAAAAGGAGAAAGAATATGGCAGTAATTGCACCGGTAGCGAGTAGTCATGATTGGCATGCCTCTGTTAAAAATAAACTGAAACAAACAATTAAAGCTGAAGATCAATTAACTAGTTGTTTAAAGGTTCCTGAGTTTGCATTGAAGTGGGCCACAGTTTTTGGAGCACAAGCGGAAGCTGTTTCTAATACATCTACCCATCTTACGCTTACAAGATATGCAATTGCTCTTATTTCATTGCCTGTTAAGATCTGGGATGTTGTTGCAGAGGGAGTAAAGCAACTTGATTTATTGAACAAGGTTTCACGTACGGCTTCTGCTGTTGCAGCTTGCGTGTTCTCTGGCTTTTTCAGTATTCTTAATAAGCTTGCAGCTCTTGGAAATGCTTGCTGCGATTCCTTGACTCTTTTAGCTTCTAAAACAGTGCGAGCTATTAACCTTACAGCTGTTCAAGCAGCAGCGGCGAGCATTGCAAACATGGCGTTCCTTGCATTTTCTTCTATTTATGGAACAGCTGAAGAAGTAGTCAAATTCTGTAAAAACCGTGTTGTTTGCATGGATAATGCAAACCCTGTTGAGAAAAAAAGCGAAGCAAAAGCGGGCATGATGCACTCAATGCTGAGAATTGCTATGTGGGTATCGTATTTGGCTTTAGCAGCGATTGTAATTGTAGCTATTAGCACAGGCGCTACATTTGCTCCATGGATCACGCTTGCTTGCTCTACTTCGGCGCTTATCTTTACTTTGGCAGCGTTCTTCTATAAGAAACACAATAATCTTTCAGATGAAGGTGTGGCTAAGGTTGTAGCGGCTACCCCTAAAGATGAAACTCCAAAGGCGTAATCATGGCAACAGCAGCGGTAGAATCACCTTCTAGTCCTAGCTACGTTGCTGAATATTTTCAGCGGCCTTACCGGATTGCTGATGCCATTACAGCGGGTATTAAATTACCCGCTGAGTGGGCTGCAGCTTGTTCAGGCGATCTTGCTCTCAAGGCAAACGCGGGTAAGGTAGTTGATATTTCAAGTAAAGTTTCCTCTGCTTTATTTATAATTCAAGCTCCTTTTGATGTAGCGAATATAGCAACAGCTGTTTCTGAATATAAAAAGTCTGAAGAAGGCTCAGAAGAGCGCTACGTGGCAAAGAAAACGATTGCTACATCTGTCTGCGATTTGACAGGTTCTCTAGCGACAGGCGTTGAGTTTTTTGATTCTGTTGGCTTAGAGGTGGGGCGCGCTGCTTCCTCTGCATTGGGTGTTGTAGGAAATACAGCATTCTTTATTGGAGAAGCTATAGAGCTTGTTGATGATTGCATTAGAGTGGATAGAATGAGAGGCTCTATAATGCCTTTAAAGAGCGCTGAGTTATTTAATAAAGCAGCAGA
>JABDCQ010000006.1 GCA_013288075.1 Chlamydiota bacterium
GCCTTGGGCAGAACCTAAAGGCAAACCCTTCGAGTAAGAACAATTAGAGGATTGTTACTTCAGTAGCTTCAGGGCCTTTACGTCCAGCACCTTCTACATACTCAACTTTTTGTCCTTCACGTAAAGATTGAGGATCGCCATTCACGTTGTTAGCATGAACGAATAGATCTTTCCCGCCGTTATCAGGAGTGATAAAGCCAAAGCCTTTTTGTGAATTGAAAAATTTAAGCGTACCTTGAGATTTTGCCACGATTTACTTCCTTATTTATTTGTAGTTACTCCCCTAAAATTTCTTATCGCAGGATATAACATATTTTTGACATTTTTTTGCTACTAACGGGAAAACCTATTCCAGAAAGCCGCAAAATGTAGAGTATATAGAATCCCGTGTTTTTTTAATAGGATTCTTTCTAAAGTTTATTTTATGCTCTATTTATAATAAACAGGAAAGTCGGTCCCAGGCTTCTTTCGCACTAAAACGAGGGGAGATTTTTCCATGGAGCATTTTAGCATCAATAAACCTCTCAATTTCTGCAGCATTTTTCCAAGAAGGATTAGAAGAAAACCTTGCAGCATCAAACTCTTTTTGAAAAAGGTTTTTTAATGTTGTTCCCATCGCAAATACATCTGCCTTTTTTAAATCCTCAAATGTAAGCACTTTATCCGTAAATAATTCAGGAGCTGCATAAGCAGCTGTCCCGCATACATGGAAATCCCATGATGTAGACTCTTCTGCAAGCCCAAAATCTCCAAAAAAGGGATTTCCCTTTTCATCAAGAAAGATATTTTCAGGCTTAATGTCTCTATGAGCAATGCCCATTTCATGAAGCTCTTGAAGTAAGACTAAAAGCTTTTTAGCAATGACTATTTTTTTAGGAAGGGGAAGCTTTTCCATTGCATTTGAAAGATCTTTTCCTTGGTACCATGTTTTATAACTAAGACTTTTATCAAACCCACGCTGAGAGGTAAATGTATCGCGATCTATTGTTTGGACAAACCCATCCTTTCCTTTTAATCGATCTTCAACAGACTTCGTTTTTTCCTCTCTAGTAGGATTGGATAAACTAATAGAGCTTAGTCCTACTAAAACATCCCCATTCACTAAGTTAATAACAAATTTAGCCTGACTTTGACCGCCCCTGCCCAAAAGAATATCACCTCTACTAGAAGCGTTTAGATGAAGATAAACATCTCCGTTAGGACGCATATTAATCGTTCGTGGAAGGCTAGAATGCTTTGATCTCTTGAAATAACCTTCTTCCCCGTAATGCCTAATGATAAATTTAGCAATTTTTATAGATGTAGATTTTGGAATAAGAGAAGACGCCTCCCCTGTCTTTTGCTTAATTTGCTCTAAGCCTTTTTTAAGAGAAATTTCAATCAGAGGAACAATGTAGGGCAACGCTTTTTCCATGACTAAAGCCTCTGAATCCTTGCAATCCAAATACTCAGAAAGACATTTTCCTATTAAATAGATTCCATACAAAAAGGGAATAAGAAAGAGAGCAATTAAGGCTCTGATTTTAATCTCATTCTTCCTTTGCTGGACCTCGCTCACATCTAAATGGGCTGTTTCTAATACTTTGGAAGGCGTAAGAGGAGGCGCCGAACCCTCTGAAAGAGAGCCATATAGAGACACAGGAGACCCCCCATTAGGCTTCAATAACTCTACGCAAGTCTCTGAATCTGAATACTTAGCATCAATTAACGAATTAAAAATAGAAGCCATAAATCCCCTCATTTATTAAGATAATATTATCAATAAATTAATTTAATGTAAATCATTATTTCAGCCACTAAGTACACAAATACCTAAACCTTAACAAGGAGGACAAATTCCTCTCTTTCTCTTTCCCTCCCTCTTCCTCTGTGGTTTCTTGTCTCTGTGGTTTATCTTTGGCTAACCTGAGTGGGCCAACGACTTAGCCAAAGATAAACCACAGAGACAAGAAACCACAGAGGAAGAGAAAGAGAGAGGAAAAAAATTATCTCTCTTTGTTACGCGAGCACTCGCGCAAAGAAAAGATATAGACAATTTTTTAAAAACGAGCTAACTTAAAGGAGAAAACAACCCCAAAGGCACTTCCATGAAGCTTAAAAAATATTGGCCCCTAGCAGCCCTTATCCTGATTGCTGCTTTAGCTGCAACAGCGCTTTCATCGATCACAACCTTCGAACATAGACCCTGGATGCACTTTTTTATGGGATTCTTCCTTTGCCAATTTGCGATGCTTAAACTTTTCCACCCCTCTGATTTTGCAGACGGCTTTCAGATGTATGACCTGATTGCCGCTAAAAGTAGAGCCTACGCCTACATCTATCCCCTTATTGAACTTGGTTTAGGATTATGCTATTTAGGATTTATCTTCCCCATAGCCACCTACATCATCACCATTCTTGTTTTAGGAACAGGCGCTGTAGGAGTGATTAAAGCCCTACATAAGGGACTTGATCTACGCTGCGCTTGCATGGGAACTGTATTAGATGTGCCACTTTCTACTGTAACCCTTACAGAAGACCTTGGAATGGTAATTATGGCGCTATTTCTTCTATTCTAAACACTAAAACTACTTAAGGAAATTATGAGAATTGAACCCCCCACACACCCTAGTCTATTTAGCAACTCTTCAACACCCCCTTCCGAAGAATTCCTTCAACTCTCTGAAGAACTCTCCCAAAATATGCAAACCATGGGCAATTTACTAACCCAAGTCAGTCAAAACCCTTCCCTTGCTAATGAACCTCAATTCCAAGCGCTCATTTGCCAAGCCTCCTTTAACGTGCACGGAACCATTGCTACCATTAACAATCCGCGAGACAAGGACCTCTCCCCCACAGAGCGGAGCAGCCTTCAAGCCAATTTTGCCAATTTTGAAACAAACGTGATGACAGCCCAAATTCCAGGAGCCCCTTGTAATTTAGATGACATTACATGGACAGGAACTCCCCTTCCAACCGTACAAAGCTTCCTTCAATCTCTTCTAAAAGCCAACCTTGCCTCTTCTATGGGATCTAGCGCAGCAGGAGACGCAAAAACCATCTGGAATAATGCGGCGCAATATCTTCCCTCTCCTTCAGAAGGAGGCGATTTAGCTAAACAATTCAGCTCTCTTATCCAAGACCTCACCTCCCTTCTACAGCAAGTCCAAGCAGATCCTTCTAAAGCAATCGATCAAAACATCCAAAAGAGCATAGCAAACGATGTGACTGAGTTAGCAAGCTTTTGGAAAGACCATGCAAGTGAGCTCGATTCCACAGAATCCGATCTCCTCTCGGCCCTTTCCACCCCCATGCAATCCATGGTGCTTTTTTCAGGGACCCCTAACAACACATCTGTTTTATTTGATGCAGCACAAGACGTGCAAGCAGGAAACTACTCGAGCATGACGGTCCTTCTGCAAACCTGGACCCAAAACCCCGGAACCCTCACTGACATCCTCCTCCCCACTCTAGAGCAAACAGCCAGCCTCTACGAAGGCTACCCTTCTTGAGCTATTCTCGGGTGAGTGAATTTTCCTTATCTCATTCTAATAGCTGCCCGAAATCGATCACTTTATCAAAATATCTTTCATCCAAAACACGCTCCTCCACCCCATTCACATGAATAAGCACAGGTCTGATAGAGCAGTTTCTGGGAATTTTCAAATTTTTTCTCTTCTTTTCCATTTCCTCAATGATTTTATTGCCGACCGGACTCTTAGAGAACTTAATCTCACATACATATAGATTAAAGAAGCGAGTTTGGATCATATAGTCAATTTGGCACCCGGCTTGCTTGGTCGTAGACTTCTGAAAAAAGGGGCCTTCCATTGTTATCTCCTCTGGAGAGATCCCTAACATCTTCCAGAGAGTTTTTCTGTTATGGACAACAAGATTCTCAAATTGTAATCCCATTATACCTTCCCATCCAGGAAGTTGGGTTATTAAAGTGGAAAATCTTTCTTTTTCGATGTTAGAACGATTAGGAGCTATATATTTCAAATAAAAGCGCAAATAATTATCACTTAATCGATAACGGCTCAGTTTTCCTTCTTTCCCACTTTTTAGATCCCATGTAAAATCCCTTTTTACAAAGCCTGCCTTTACCAATTCATCTAAATGCTTACTGAATATCCCCCCCAGACTTTTCCCTAATTCATTGCAAATTTGAACAAGCTCTTTTGGACCATTGGCAAGACAGAGGACAATTTCTTTATGCCTAGCTTTAGTACGAGAAAAAAGATCGGAGAATATCTCATCGAACTCTCTCACAAGCAATCCTCCTTTAGTAAAACAAAGATCTTGGATATTTCGTTCTGCAGGAAGATTTGGTTTGATTTGCTCCAAATAAAGCGGGACACCTCCTATTACAGATAAAAGCTTGAATTTTTCATAAGGAGTAATCCGCTTTTCTTTTGGATGCCAGAAAGCATTGCAGACCTCTAATGGAAGCTCTTCAAGCACAAGATCGAGGGTGATTCTTCCCAGAAATCCTGTACTGCTTAGGATATTCTTTTCAATCCATGAAGATACGGATCCGCAAAGTGCAATAATTAAGTATGGATTTTTGCTAAAATACATATCCCAGGCAGTTTTCAAGTGTCCTAAAAAATGAGGATCTTTTCCTCCCATCCATGAAATTTCATCGAATACGATAAGGATTCGACCTTTTTTAGTTTCCTTGGAGAGACCCCAGAAGAGATCACTCCAATCATCCGGCTTAACGCCACGAATACCAGCTCTTTCAAGCTGACGTACAAAATCATTACGCTGAGTTTGAGCTGTTGTCTTGCGAACCGGAGGATTTCCAGAAAAGAAGTAACTTTTCATCTCTTTCCCAAATTCTGCAAGGAGTCTGCTTTTTCCAATACGTCTTCTACCCCTGACAACGATAAGGCTGGCGCTTTTCTTGTCTAAAAGCCCCCCAAGCCTTGTCATTTCAGCTTCACGCCCTATAAACTGAGATGGTTTCATTTTAACTGCCTCCTACATTCTATGGCATGAGCATACTCGTGACAGAAAGAAAAATCAAGCAGCAAATAGCGAATTTAACGATTTGCTGCTCGATTTTTACATTTAAAAAAGTAGCAGCAAACAGTAAAATTGGCTGTTTAATGCTCGATTTTTAAGATATAAAAAAGTGGCCGCAAAAACCCGTTTACACATTACGGCCGTTTTTATGTGGCGAAAATCAGGCCATAAAACAGCATATATCGATTTGCGGACAGTTTGTAAGCTATTCTCGAGTGAGTGAATTTTCCTATGGAAAATTACTCACCCAAGAATTTAACTTACCCCAATTCCTCTGAGCAATTTCCAAAAAGAAAGAAAAGAACAAGAAATCAAATTCTCAAGCCTGTGCCAAGTATTCAAGGACCAAGGACCGGGAAGAACTTCCGCGAAGGGAGGACGCCGCAGCTGAAGTCGCTGCTGACGTCGACGACGGGACCGCCAGAGGCGGAGCCCCCAACTGCCAAGTGATAGGCCCCACTCATCTCTTTACAGCATACCCAGAATGATGGAAATATGCTCGTTTTGAAAAGTTTCATGGTAAAAGCAATAATCGTAGGTAATGCTTCAGAAATCTCTGTTGTTGCTTGGATTTTTTGATTGTATACTGCAAGCACCTTCTCTTTATCCTCATAGCTATTCCATATACTTCCGGGAAGAACCTGATCCATTTTGATAAGTAACAAGTGTTTCCCTTCCCCTATACCTTTATCTCCATGTTCTTGTCTTCCAGAGGGCTCAAAGTAAGCATACCCATCTTCTCCTTCTTGCTTGCCAAACTTGGTAGGTATGAGCTTGCCATAACTATTAGAGCTAAGAACTTCTTCTGTTTCGCCTTCTTTTACAAAGGACGGAGACATGGTAATGACCATATGCGTTTCAACAACATATCCTCCCAAATCAGGCTTTAAAAGCTCTAAGATAAGCTCATTAGAAAAAAGAATATCGTCGCCAATATCTACTTTTAGAATCTCTTTAAAGTCCTGTCTCCCTACAAAAGTCATTTCTCTACATACAGCAGGCTTCCATAAAAGATTAAAAGCTCCAGCTAAATCCCAGAAAAGTTTCGTGTTTAATTGTGTGCATGTAGAAAGATCTCGGACATTTAGATAAGAAAATATTACTGCTTGCACGTCCCTACTTGCATTATTAAATGGACCTATAGCACCTGTTATTGCCGACATAATTACCATACATTATTTTATTATATAATTTTAACATTACACGATATATAAATTCAATAAATTACATCTACAATTACACCAAAGAAATAAATATATTAACACCTAAACATAAATAACTTAGAAAAATGTCTTAGATTCTCGCTACAGTGAGAATCGCTCTTCTTCTTAAACTATTGTACAATAAAACAAACACTTTATAAAATAGCTTTAGAAAACGCCCGCGCGCCTAACAACGCTACTAGAAACCATTGAAAAGTAATATGTCCCCTCAATTTAGCTTTAGACCTGCAAGTGAATCGCAAAAGCCCCTCATTCAAAGCTGGCTAAAGCAAGAACACATAAAAAAATGGCTCCATGGAGCCGGCTTAAAAAACACCCTTGAAGATTTAGACAAATCCTTTAAAGAAAAATCCATTTTCACCCACTGGATAGCCTATAGTAAAGAAACACCCTTTGCCTATCTTTTAACATCTGAGATGGAAGAAGGCATAACCTTAGATTTATTTATCTGCGATCTCACATACTTAGGCAAAGGACTTGCCACTCCTATGATCCAAGAATTCCTCATCACCCATTTCCCTCATGCATCAGAAGTCCTTATAGATCCAGAAGCAGCCAACACGCGCGCTATCCACGTTTATCAAAAAGCCGGCTTTAAAATTGTCCGTGAATTTATTGCCTCATGGAACCCCGTACCCCATTATGAAATGAGACTAAGCATGAAAGAATTGCTATACCCAAGATGATTCAAAAATCGGCAAAGTTGGCATGGATTTTATCCAGAATTTTAATCAGGCTTTAGCCGGTGCTGAAGTTGCCCCTATTCTTATAGGGGTGACTTCGGCAGATTAAAAGGCTGGATAAAAGCCTTGGCAAATTTGCCGATTTTTGAGTCATCTTGGGTATACACACAACAATAGAGGAAAAATGATCCTTTCTGACAAAACAATTAAAGACTACATAGCATCCGAAAAAATAAAAATATTTCCGGAGTTTAACCAAGCAGATATTCGCCCTACAGGTATCCGCCTTCATCTTGGATCCGAGCTTTTAATTCCTATTGAAGGTCAAACAATAGATTTAGACTCTAATGAAGACATCAAATTTGAGCGCATCACCATTTCAGAAGGCGGCTTTAAGCTAAAGCCTGGTCAATTTATTTTAGGCACAACATTCGAAAAATTCCAAGTCCCAAGAAACATTGTATGCCATTTAGAAGGACGCAGCACAATAGCCAGAATCGGACTATCTATTCACTGCACCTCAGGTATTATTGACGGCAATTTTGAGGAAGCCTGAACAATTGTATTAGAAATGAAAAACCAAGGACCCTTCGACATCGTATTAAGGCATAAAACCGCCCTAGCCATGCTCTCTTTCACCGAACTTTCCACAGATATTGAACAACAAACTCAAAAGCAATACCAAGGCCAAGAAGGCGTTGTCGCCCCCAACTTGAAGCTACAAAAAGAATGACAATCCCTTAAAGTAGGATTATGAATATCAAATTTAACTCAGGACCTCGTACTTTGCGAGCCGTTATTATGCTTTCTCTTCAGAACGCTCTGCTTGGAGAGATTGATGAAAACTTAAGACAAGTAAGTGTAGAGTGGAGTGAAGAGGAAAAGCGAATTAATATATATTTTTACTACCAAGGGGAAATTTCTGAAGAAAATTGTAGCTCTGCAAATTGCATAGGAGGAATGGTGAGTGGAGATTTTGATGAGGATACAGAAGTTGTGGAGAATTGCATTAGGTTAGATGCCCCTGAAGATATTCCTCAACATATGGATATTGCTTATCTTAGGAAAGAACTTTAAAGATTAATGACATAGAGTCTTATCCAATACTGCTTTCCGACCCGACCTTTAAGCATCTCCAGATACCGGGAACGCTTCGAACTTTTGACTGGGTCGCCCTATCGCAACAAATACCTGCAATTAGTCATTTATTTCCAAAATGTGGTCAAAATACAGCATATTTCTCTAAAAGAAGTTGTCTTTAGTTATTTTTGCTGGGTATGTAGAGCTGGAATGAAAGTCGACTTATTGTTGAATTTTTAGATTCATTTTTTACTTCTCCAGAAAATAAGCTAGCAACTTTAATGCCCCCTTCTTTTCCCTTAGAATTTTCGACGGTTACTGCAATATCAAATTGCACGTTCTCAGAATTTCTATGGACAAAGCAGATCTCTCGATTCGCTTCAGAGGAAGCTTCATCTACTCCATTAATTATTTCTATAAGCGACTGTTTTATAAATGTTTTCAATTCCATGTGATTTATATCCTTTTTTATTTTGCGATGAGTCGAGCAAGCCTAGGCAAGAACACTGGAGCAATCGCTGAAAAGGCATCATCCAGCTTTTGAATGGTAACTTTATCAAAAAACTTTTCGTTTCTCAAATAGAAACATGAATCTATTGCATACTTTATTGTTACTGCCAACGTCTGCTCATCTCCTGAGGAGAAATTTTCAAATACCTTTGATTCTGAGCATCTTGTAAAGGAAGAGATGTGAGTAAAAAAGCATAACTTATCATAATTTTTTATGTGCACTTCCTTGTTGAGCACATATCCAGCAATTTCCCCTCCAACTATCCATTTGGAGCAACTTATCTTTTGTTTTCTTGTTAAAAATTTGGAGAAGATCATTTTTCAAATCGGCATATTAAAGGAAAAATTTCTCTAAAACTTCATTAGGAACATAGCTTAAGAACTCTTTTTATTTGGCGTTTCTCACGATTTTCAAAGCTTCTTCATAAGGCTCTTCTTTTAACAGAATACGGTTATTTGAAAGCGGATCCTCAGAAAAATATCGAATGATGTTTTTTACCTGAAAAACATAAACTACACTTCCATCTGTATAACAAGAATTATCATTTTTTCTGAATGCAATAGAAACCTCTGCTCTGTTGGCTTTAAAAGGATATTCTTTTAAATATGGTCTAATTTTTTTGTTAGAATTAATTGTTTCAAGCAATAATTCAGTACCCTTTACTTGTAATTCTCTTGCTTCTTTAATTGTTCCCTTTCGATGAGCCATAAATTTGACAGATACTTCTTCAATATCATTGGGCATACGCCCTCCACTGCCAATCCAAACTAAACCATATTGATCAATAATTTTTTTTGCAAAGTTATCAACAATTTGATTAATAATTATCTCGTAGTCTCCATCCGATTTTTCATTCCCATTCATTTTAAAACTCATAAAAAAAGTTAAAAATAAAATAAAACTAACGATTTTGGTAATCATAAAAACCATATTTATACTTTAAATCTAAAACATTATCCTTAACAGCATTCTCATATGTCGGACTCATAAAGGCATGATCTGCAATGTATAAAGTCTTTTCTCTCCATGATGACAGACATGGAATAAGTTGTACATTGTAATTTGGATTTCTAGAACTCTCTCTAAAACGACCTGTAACATGATCCTTTTTAGACCAAATATTCATAGAATCATAAGCATATCTTTCAGGAAAAGTCTTTTGAGGCCCCAATCCCCTATAAATAAGATGTTGTCTTAAAAGACTTTTTTGATCGGGAGTCATCCCTTGAGCAGCTCTTAACTGAACAAGCCCCCCATTGCTATGAGTTGTTGACATCAAGAGAAGCTCTGGATTGATTTTGTGCAGACTATCAATGACAGCAATCATAAATTGACGTGTAAGCCGAATTATAGAAGTTTCTTTTTTCCAAGCATGTTGCAAATGCGCTCTTAAAAGGTCTCCAGGCACTCCCTGGCTCGGATTATAAATCGCAAAGAGAAGGTGGTTTTCTGGAATTTTACTATATAGCGATTGGCCCATTTCGATGAGCTCTTCACGACTTGTATTAATTCCATTCATTAGCATAGAAATACCAATGGTTCTCCCTTCTTTGGGAAGAAAGTCCTTCAAATGATCGATGATTTTAAGTTGCCCTGTAGTTACTTCTTCAGGAGCAAACTGAAACTGATGCCATGTTTTGCTAAAGATGAAGCAATCTGTTTTAACCCCATTGCAGCTCATTTTACAATGCAACATCCCATGCATATTAGGCTCAAAATGCCAAGGATTTGAAGGAGGAGCCGTTACTGCTTGAAAGGTGATATTATAGGGAATAATCGATTCAGAGGATAAGCCAAAAAGATCTAACCTATTTAAAGGACTATTATGGACATAAGCATAAAGATTGGAGCCGTCTTTAAATCCCGCAGGATCAGGACTAAGCCATCTACCAAGAGAGGGATCATAAAAGCGCATACCAAAAAATATGAGTCCTTCTTCAGACCGTTTAGAGGAAAACCTCCAAGGATTTAAGGTTGAGCCTATTGTTTCTTCTCCAAAAGCTGTAAAATTATAGACTTCGGCAATAAGGCCTTCCTTTGAAACAAGAGCAATAATATTACCAGAGAAATCATGTAAAGGAGCAAAAACTTGATCCTTAAATTCTAAAGCAATAGCCGAACCAATATCCCCCTTAATACCAAGTCCCATTACCTTTAATTCTAGGATTTGACCTTTTTCATTAAGGACTCCCATTTCAAGGTCATCATCATAAAGATAATAGAGTTTTTCTCTTTTAGGGACGTTTTCTATGCAAACTTGTTTAGCAATAAGGCGAGATAAAGGATCATAAAAATAATGGATTTTTCTTTTTTGCGGATAAGTGATTGAAGTTAAACGGCCAAGCGCATCATAAGTATAAAAAACCTGTTCTTGAGAAGAACTTTTATGAATAAGATTCCCGTTCTCATCATAATTTAATTTCCATCCCTCTTTAGAAAGAATTTGATTACAATTATTGATTTCACATTTGGCAGGATTCCCAAGAGAGTCAAAACAATATTCCCGATTGGATTCTTTAGTTAACTGATTAAGAGCATCGTAAGAATATTCCTTATTACCTAAAAAGCTGTTAACAACACTACTTACAAGATTGGACTCATTGTGAAAAATTGATTGTTGTATCCAAGAAGATATTTGAGAACATGGTCTTTCTAAAAGATCATACATAGTTTTAACAGGGCCAAGATTGTAAATCAGTTCCTCTTTAGAAACATGCCCATTTTTATCAAACTGTGTATATCCATGCTCATAAAGAACTTCTTCTTCCTTATTTTTACGCTCAATACTTACAAGATGACTTCCTGAATAATGATAATTAATAGAAGAAGCATCAGGAAGAATAAAATGGGTACATCTACCAAAAGAATCATATTCCCATTTAAGATGATGACCTAACGCATTTATTTCTTCTAAAAGCTCTCCAAAAAGATTATATTTTCTCTTAATACTGTTTTTCTGAACATGATCAGAAATAACAATAGGATTCATGTCCTTATCGTAAAAATAGGAATAATGAATGCTTCCATCCGAACTTTTCATTTCAACCAAACGATCTAATCCATCATATGCATAGGAAAACGAAATACCACTTGGTAAAATACGAGAAAACAGCCGTCCTTTAATATCATAGGTAAATAGCGTCGTTTTTTGCCCTGCTTCCACTTCTTTTATTACGGAACCTAAAGCATCATATTCCCATCGCACCATAATTGGTTTTGATGGCTCATTTCCATTATAAATAAAGGAAATTCTTTTAGCTTTATTACCGGCTTTATCATAAAAATAGTCCTCTCTAGCAACTTCATTCCCTTCCGAGTCTTTCTTTTGAATACAAACAAGGCGATTGGAAGAATCGTAAGTCTCTATTGTAGAATTACTTATTGCATCTATCACTATTTTTTGCAAAACGCATTGATTCAACTCATTGAGTTTTTTTTCAGCATACACAAATTGAGTTTTTTTATTTTCAGGATCCCTATGAGAAATGAGCATTCCCTCATCATCATAAGAAAAATGATCGCACACTTCTCCTTGAGAAGTAATTCTAATCGCTTTAACTTTTCTTCCTTCTTCATTATAAAAAAAACGCATCTGGTTTTCCACTTTACCATCTGCATCTTCATCCCAAAGCTCTATAATTTTCCCCTCTATGTCATGCTTCTCAACATGAGAAACACCTCCTTCTTTCGTCCTCTCTAAAAAGCCTAGAGAATCGTAGTCGAATACTTTTTGTCTGCCTTGTGCAACCTCAGCAATTTTTCTTCCTGCCCCGTCATAAGAATAAGTTACGGTAAGTCCTTTAGGATTTGTATAAGAAAGCAAATAAAAAGCATTATAATGCCATGCTTCCTTACTAAGAATTTCTCCTTGAGAACGAATAAATTTTGAAGTCATTCGCTCAAAAAGGTCATATGTATAATGAGCCTCTGTTTTATCAGAATAAACTGTCCTAGCTAAAGTTCCATTTTTATTATAAAAATGCAAAATTTCCGCACCATTTTTTTGGACAATCTTCGTTGGCTTTCTAAGTGTATTATAAAAAGTATGGGTTGTTTCATTTTTAGGATTTGCTACAGCAAATAAATTACCTTGAATATCATAAGCAAATCGGATAGTAGGTACATAAGCAACTCCTTCTTCATCTTCAACAGCTGGCATTTGAGTTTCTAAACATCTTCCAAAACAATCATAGATATGCTTAGTCGTATTTCCTTTAGTATCTGTTTCGGTTAGGACCCTTCCTTTTGCATCATATGTACTTTTTGTAGTTTTATTGTTTTGGAAACAAGAAATAGGACGAGAAGCTTGATCATAAGTGTATTTTTTTTTAGAAGAACCAACTTCCTTTATTTCCAAAAGATTTCCTAAGGAATCATATGCATATGTATTTTCTGCCCCGGTAGGAGTAGTTTTTCGCAAAACTCTTCCTTGAGCATCATAATCTGTATAAATAGTGCACTTAAGTGAATCATTTGAATCATAAATTTCTTCTCTACAAGCTCTATAATTAGAGCAATAAAAATACTTAGTTTTTTTAATAACAACTTCTTTTCCAGAATGAGTATCTAAATAACACTCTACTTCGGAATTAGGCAACCCCCTATTAAAATCAATCTCGTAACGTTTAATACACCTTTTACTAACTCCATCCAAACTATTTAGATTATCAGATCCTCCATCATCAATTATCTCAGCCGTAAGTATATTGTCTTCATTATAGACAAAAAAGTTCCTAACAAGAATTTTCTCATGATCACAAGTAAACTTTGCCGTAAGAAGATCTGTATCTTCCTTATAGATATATCTATAAGTTAGCCCATCTTCTGCGGCTTCCCAAATAAGTAAATTTGATTTAGGACAATATTTATAGCGTTTAACACTTCGTTCAGCGTTAGAAAGAGTGCCATCAGCATTTAAAGAAAATGAAGAAGTTGCATTTCCTGTAAGATTACCCCAAAGAGTTTCTTCTGCAACATTACCTTTATCATCATAGATAAAGGTTTTAGCAAAAAGAGGCTGATGATGTTCAGTTAAAAGAACCTTAGAAGAAAGACGCCCCTTATTCCAAATAAATCTTAAAAGAGAAGAAAGACTATCTTTCTCATTAAAATATTCAATCGATGTAAGTTGCCCATTTTCATGATGATAGCGAGTAAGAAGACCATGCACATCCCGAACTTCTGTATTTCCAGGTTGATAAGTAAATTTAGCTATTACGCATTTCTCTCCATTTTCACCTACTTGAGCTTCTAAAAGTTTTACTTTATCAGTAGAGAAATCCTTCTTATAAGGCTTTTCAGCCCATAGACTTTCCGCTTTTTTGTCTGGCGGAAGAAAATAAGAAACAACAAATTGCTCTTTTGCTCCAAAAGTAAAGCATGAAACGCGAGCTCCTATCCCCTTCCTTCCCGGAGAATAACTCAGTTCTTCGTAAGGCCTACAATTACTCTCTACCCTAGAAATATAATCCCTTTCATGAAATTCCATAGCATGATAATCCAAAACTTTTCCGTCAGATGTATTAGCTCGAAAATGAAAAGGTGTTTTTGTATGAAAAATCTCAAAATCCACAGAAGAATATGTTTTAGTTCCTATAGGATTTGTTGCAGCAATACGCGTTATTCGTTTTTTATCATTATAGGAATAAACGAATTGATGCTTGCTAGGCAAAACCTCTTTTTGAAGATGATAAAACAACTTCTCATGACAACGTCTATGATCATGCAGTCTTGGACCGCTATATTCACGCACTCCTCCATTAGGAAGATAAAGAACGGCCTCTCCGGCTTTAAGATTTAGACAAAGAAGGTTATTTTGTGTATTTAATCTAGCACTAATTACCCCTGCGCTCTGAGGAAGATCTTGGGGAGGTTTTAAGAAAATAACATGATCTCCTTCTCTATGGCTAAAAGTATAAGGAATAAGACTACCGCTCGGCTCTGCCAAATATGCCTTGAAACGGTGTCTTGACAAATTCGGTTCTATGAGAAGGTTGGCATGTGGCAAAAAATTCCATCCACCTTGAATAAGAAAGCCGCCTCTCAATCCTTTCAGGTAAAGATCCGTACACTGATTGGATTTTTCTGAAGCCCCCGCACTTGTATACGTACGGACAAGGGGTATTGGCGTAGCCCCTTGAACAACGACATCTTGTAAATATAAGCTAAGATTACCAGTAATTACATTGACATGATGAAAAAGCGCAGGATCTTCATCTTCTTGAAAAAGTTGATCCCACTCAGCATGTAAAAACACAGGAAGTAAAAAAAAGAAAAAAAATCGATGCAACATATTTTCCCACCTTACAAAAAAAATGCAAGTTAAGAAAACACCAATTTATTATCAACAAAAAACCAAGACAACCTCAAGCTTATCAAAGCATTTTGACCTAATGCCTTACCATGCGAAAAACAAGAGGCATGCTTGCAGAATACACCCAAAACGAGGTATAGTTTTGTAAATTCTAAGGAAACGCATATTGCCACTAATAGATTAATAGCAAACAATTTCTTTATTATTTTTTCATATATTCTTTAAATCTCGTATTTTTTACAATCTACTTCGGATTAACCACGGAAATTTTTATGAAAAAACAATTACTTTACAATTTTACAGCAATTACAATCGCAGCAACACTCCTTTCTAGCTGCGCAAGCTATAATAGTTCAACATTAACAAATCTATCCCCACAAATTATACATTCAGATGCTAAGATTGATAAAATAGAAGACTGTATTTCAGTTACAGCTAAAACATTTACTAAATCAGATTGCAAGCAATATCTCGATAGAGATGTCATTGCCAAAGGCTATCAACCCGTTCAACTATACATTCAAAACAATTCAAACAACAACTATTCCTTTTTAGTAAATAGAGTTGGATTAAGTTGCGCTAGAGCAGATGAAGTAGCTAAAAAAGTTCACACATCTACCGTCGGCAGAGTTGTTGGATACAGCGCCGCAGCATTTTTGACCTGCGGGCTTTTTATAATTCCGGCTATCGTTGATGGGATTAAATCTTCCGAAGCAAATGAAGCTTTAGACAATGACTTCTTATCAAAAACAGCAAGAGATCAGTTGATTGCCCCGCATTCACATTTCAATAAGTTAATTTTCGTGCCTGTTACTGAATACCAAAACGACTTTAATATTACCTTGATAAATTGCGAATCAAATGAACCAGAAACGTTTAACTTAGTTGCCAATTAGGTGCTTCTTAAATTATTGAATTCAAAAACCTAATTATCAAATGCGATATCCAAAGAGGAGACGTGTCCCATATATGTTTTGAAGCTCGGAAAAAGCAAGCTTGAGGAAATAAGGTTCAAGCTGGATATCCCATCTTTTGGAAGATCCTAAACGCCAAATAAAAGGAACCCCAATTTCACATCCCCAGGTGTTATCAAATTCAGCGTATTCCCTGAGTAAATACTCAATTTTTCGTTCTGCATCATCTATGCGGAATATTTTCCAATTCAATCCAAGATTGAAAAAATGATTTAATTCAACTACAGAGCGCATTCCAGCTGCATAGTAAACCATGCTTTCATGAAAATGGAAGCATGGTCCATTATTCCCTAAAGCATATCCCCCAACTCCTAAAAATGGGGTTAATATTAGATTTTCGCGGGCAAAAGCATAACCTAAACGGATTTCAAAATTTCCAAATCCCGCATTGCTTGAATTCTGACAATAATATTCAGCAGATTCCCCATCAAAACCTTTATTACTACCAGCTGATAAAAGATCCACTCCCACATAAAAAGCTTTAGGTTTAAGGTATTCATATCCGGCTCTTATTCCTAGAAACCCTTTTTTACCATTTATTTTGCAATTTTTAATATGAATACTAAGATCACACCAAAATGCTTCAGGTCCCAAATAAATATGATGAGGATGATTTTTCAAAAGACAATATGTAGATTTTTCAGAAAGACAATCATCTGCGTAAACAAAAGAAAATGAAATACAGATACAAATAGTTTTATAAAATAAATTTTTCACAAATGCTCTTTTTACTTTTCAAAGGAAACCAAAAAGATTAACATGATTGCCTTAAAAAAACTACGGAACAAAAGTTCTTTTCCAATGGAAAATCCAAGTGAAGTAAACTACCAATCGTCATCTCTAGAGAAGATTGCTTTATTCCGCTCCCTTTTCCGAGGAAGAGAAGACTTGTATCCTCGCAGATTTGAAAGTCGAAAGACGGGAAAATCAGGATACCTACCTGTGTGCGGCAACGAGTGGGTGCGAGGAATTTGCGAAAAACCAAAAATCAAATGCTCCGAATGCAGGTATCGCCGCTTTTTACCGATAATCGATGATGTAATAAGGTGGCACCTTTCCGGCCAAGATGATTTCGGGAAAGACTTTGTCATGGGCATTTATCCAATGCTTTTAGACGAAACATGCTTCTTTATAGCAGCAGATTTTGACAAATCTAGCTGGGAAAAGGATGCTCTAGCCTTTCTAAAAACCTGTCATCAATTAAATTTACCTGCAGCATTAGAGCGTTCTCGTTCAGGCAAAGGAGCTCATGTTTGGCTATTTTTTACTGAAGCCGTTCCAGCAATACTTGCACGAAAACTAGGGTGCCATATTCTCACTGAAACAATGGAACATAGACCTGATATTGGAATGGATTCATACGATAGATTTTTCCCAAATCAAGATACTCTGCCCAAGGGCGGTTTTGGAAATCTCATTGCTCTTCCTCTACAGAAAAAAGCTCGAGATCTTGGAAATAGTCTATTTCTGAATGATGACTTGGTTCCCCATGAAGATCAATGGGCTTTTCTATCAAGACTGCCCAAGATCACCCGTCAAGAAATTGAGACAATTGTCCGGAGCGCTGAAGGAAAAGGACTCATTATTGGAGCCCATCTTACTGCAACCGAAGAAGATGACATTGCTCCTTGGAATAGGCGCTTAACCCAGAACAAAATACCCTCTCTTTCTATAGACTTACCTGAAAGTTTGGAAATCATTGTTGGAAATGAAATTTATATTCCCAAAAATGGATTATCTCCTTGGCTTAAAAATCGCTTAATCCGCCTCGCAGTATTTCCAAATCCTGAGTTTTATAAAGCTCAGGCAATGAGACTTCCAACCCATGAAAAACCAAGAATGATTACATGTGCTGATGACTACATCAATCACATAAGCTTACCTCGAGGCTGTTTTGAAGATATTTGCCAACTTTTTAAAGATCTAAGAATTAAGATAACTATTCAAAATGAGTTACAAGATGGAGCGCCGCTTACAGCCAATTTTTTAGGGGAACTGCGAGGGGAACAAAAGACCGCAGCAGCAGCCATGCTTAAAACAGATTTCGGAGTATTGTCAGCCACAACTGCCTTTGGAAAAACTGTGATTGGTGCATGGCTCATCTCAAAAAGAAAAGTAAATACCCTGATTCTAGTACACAGAAAGCAACTGCAAGAGCAATGGATAGAAAGACTTTCAACATTTCTTGAATTACCAAAAGGCTCAATAGGCCGCATTGGCGGCGGGCGAAAAAAGCCTACAGGCCTCATCGACGTAGCAGTTATTCAAAGCCTTGTTCGTAAAGGAATCGTAGATGATGTTGTTTCCCAATACGGTCATTTAATTGTAGATGAATGCCATCACTTACCGGCATTCAGCTTTGAACAAGTCGCCAAGCAAGCCAAAGCCAAATACATTACAGGGCTTACTGCCACTGTAGCACGAAAAGATGGACACCATCCAATTATCCTTATGAGGTGCGGTCCTGTACGGTATCGCGTAGATGCTAAATCCCAAGCAGAGCTGCGCCCATTTGAGCACACTGTTTTTGTTCGACCAACTGCATTTTGTCCCTCCAAGCCCGCAAATGAGAATATTCGCCTTCAGTTTAATGATTTGTATGATGAGCTAATTCAAGATGAAGAACGTAATCAATTGATTTGCAATGAAGTTATTTACGCAGTCCAAAGCGGCAGATCTCCTATAGTTCTAACCGAAAGAAAGGAACATCTAGATCGCCTATTTGAAAAACTCTCTCCACATATCCATCATCTGATTGTGCTTCGCGGAGGAATGAGCTCAAGAGAACTTGCTAAAGTAACTAATCAAATAGCTACTATTCCTGCAAATGAAGCAAGAGTTCTTCTTGCAATGGGGAAATACGTCGGAGAAGGGTTTGATGATGCACGCTTAGACACGTTATTTCTTACCATGCCCATCTCATGGAAAGGGACCATTGCACAATACGTTGGCAGACTACATCGTCTATATGTACATAAAAAAGAAGCACAAGTGTATGACTACGCTGACCTTGGGGTGCCGATGTTAGAGCGAATGTTTAATCGACGCTGCCAAGGTTATGAAGCAGTAGGCTACAGAATTCTCCTTCCCGCAAGCGCTATCCCCGGATGGCCAGCTCAAATTCCGCTCCCTGTTGATCCAGCTTGGAAAGCCGACTATGCAGGCAGCGTAAAACGCCTCATTCGTGATGGAGTGGATATGCCTCTTGCGCATCTATTTGTTCAAGTCTCTTCAATTATCCCCCCAAATGCAGAAGGAGTAAATAGAGCAAGGAGCGCAACCGAAAGCTTTTTATTCCGTCGTCTTGAAACATTGCCTGAGACAGTTGGGAAATTCCAACTGAATGCAGAGCTAAACATCGCATTCGATGGCTGGGGCCGAATGGAGGTTGACTTGCTATGTACAGATGCACAGATTGCAATTGAACTTGATGGGGCACAACATCTTGGATCTGCAGAAGCTTATCGTCGAGACCGCCGCAAAGATGCCTTATTACAAGAAAATGGGTATACAGTTTTGCGCTTTCTAGGTGAAGATGTCGGCAAACGCCTTGACGAGGTTCTGGATTCTATTCTCCGGGCTTTGGCTCGCAAGGGCCTTGTTGCATAAACCTTCTTAAAGAGGATTTATGCAACATTATAAAACACAAACTAACAGAAACTTAGCTTAAGACGCATAATTTCTTAAGTTTAGTTGCCATAGACTCCTCTTGTCACTCATAACCTATGATCCTTTCTATGAGTTTGTAGACAGTCGTGCTCCATATCTGCGGCAAATCGTTGGCTCGATTAGCATCGCGTTGCTTTGCTCTTGAAATTGCTTTGGCAATGAGTTCCAACGTGATTTTCTTGTCGATATCTTTTTTGTAATTGGGCAAGTGCCGTTTTAGGCGAGTCAAGCATTCTTGAAAGTTTGTAATTCCTTTTCCATCTTCAAAATGGAGCAAAAGCCAATATTCAAAGTTGGGGTTACTAAGAGCAAAGCCGTGGTTTTCGCTTTTCTTTGCCCACTGTAAGAGCTCCCTAAGCTGATCCTCTGTCCAATCATCCTTGTCTACAACAATCCATGCCTCATCCGTCTTTCTTAAAGACTCCTTCCGCAAATAACCCTGCATCTTCTTAAGCACCTGAATCGGCGAGCTTTCCGTTGATGGCCTCTTAAGGCATTTTACTAAGACAATCGATTGCGGTTGGTTAAAAATGGCAAAATATTGGGGCTCAGTTTTGGAACCCTCCACTGAGACCACAAATAGCTTTTTGTATCGACGCTCTCCTAAAGGTCTTTGAAAAGTGCGCGGCTTTTTTGGCATTAGTCCCTTCCGACAATTGGAGATTGTAGAAGAATGCGGGGAATACCCCCTAAACGTCCTTGCAGATAGCTTTTTCGAATGTCTTTGTCATAGCGCACATCTTTATACTCGCTGAAAGACAACAAACTGGAAACCCCTTCCCCATTTCGTTCTGCGATCCACATCTCATCCCGTCTGAGCAGGTCCTGATCCATCAATAACACATTGTGAGTGGTAAATAGTAACTGAGAGCGACTATTATGAGAACATTTTGCCAAATAGCCTTCTAGAAGACTCCTGATCAGCAATGTATGTAAACTCCTATCTACTTCATCAATTACATAGACTTTTTTGGATTGAGCTGCAGATAACTCTAAAAAAGCGGGAAGAAGATCAATAACACGTTGAGAACCATCTGATTCTTGCCTCATATCGAACTTGGTTTCTGAGCCATCAGAATTTAAATGATAGGTGATTAGCTTTTTTGAGATTAGTTCGCCATTCTTTCGAGTTACCACAAAACGCTCATTCATAGGTTCAGCTAATAATCTGACAGTCGTATCCTCTGCCAATTCTTCTCTCAACTTCATCTTTATTGGTTCAGGCAAGGGTAGATTTTCAAAGGGAATCTCTTCACCGCCCAGGTGAGATATTCCAGTGTCTAATTGGGACAACATCTTATTCATGGTCGTATACAAGGGATGGGCTTCATCCAAAAATTGCTCAAAAAGTTCAAATCTTGAATCAGGTGCGATGAGCTCCAAAGTATCTTTAAACCAGTCGTACACTGGCTTGAAGGCATCTATTTTTTGAGACACTGAATTAGTGAGAAAGAGCTGATTATCGCGAGTACCTTTGAAAGCAAACTGGAGCGATTGGTCACGCTTTAAAGATGAATCAAAATTAGGTTCCCCTGACAATCGATGGTAGAGTGTTTTTTCACTATTACCAGAAATATGAACCAACTTTTCTTCTAAAATTGTTTTGCGGTTAACAGAGAAACTAAACGCATAAACTGTCTCCTCGATTAGCAATTCAAACTCAAAATGCGCTGGTTGTTCGACCTTTTGTGCGTTTCCAAGCCTAAAGCTATCTACAGCAATTAGGCTGTAGGGCTGAGTCCCCTTAACGATTAATCCTTTTGCAAAATGCAGGGCCTTAAAAAGATTGGTTTTCCCGGATGCATTTCCGCCATATACAGCTGCAACAGGAAGAACTCCCAGTTTTAGTTTGCCTATTTTAGGAATGCGCCCTCCGTGTTGACGCTCACGGCTTGCTATCAGCGAGAAAGTGGCTTTGTCTTGGAAGGACATCCAATTTTCAATTGAAAATCGAATCAGCATGAAAAAACTCCTTTATGAGATATTTTCTCTTAATAACCTCATTTTAGATGATTTCTGATCGAAAATCAACAGCTAAAGAGAAAAAACCTCACAAACAGAACATCCAAAGATTTTTAAAATGTCTATATACATTTATGCAACATGCTCATATTTAAGGATTTAGATTGTATAACCTATTCCTCTCTTTCGGCGGGCGCCCGTTGTTTTCTTTTTCCTATTCTTGAAATTTCACCAAGAATCAAAAAGAATTTATAGTTTATCCAGCTCCTCTTCATAATTAAAAGCGTCTAGAATTTTTCTAGCCATTTCCATAATCTTTTTCCACTTAGGAGTTCCTATAAATTCTTTTGGAAGAAGCTCTTCTCCTTCTTCTTTAGAAAAAGATCTAAGATCCTCTCGAAATTCCATTAAAAGATGATATTGGCTATCTGTAATCCCAAAATTTTCATAATCGTCTAAAACAGGATCACCTATATCAAAAAATTGGCAAACAGTCTCATCAAAGTCATCACATTCCAATCCCTCACCACGAATCCATACTCTTTCTTGATATTTTGGATCAGAAATTCGAATAATTTTTTTTAAAAACTCTTCCATTATTTGTCTTTTTACTTCTTCTGTAAGGTTCATAACTTCATTGCCTATAAATAAAATATTTAATTGGAATATGCGCTTCCGGAGAGTCAGAGTTTACTCTATTTCCGAATTTATCAAACATTTTACCATGTTCCGTATGGATTACATAAGGTTCTCTTTGGCAAGGAAATGGACTATGAGGTTTTCCCGGCATAACTCTTATAGATATATGAAGGTTTTCTGGATCTACATATTTCATCCCACAGCCTCTATCTGAAAGCTTGATTCGAAAATTTTCCGGAATTCCTTTGGGTCTAGGAAATGTTCTCATTCCAGCTTGATGAATTAATTCTCTTGCTTGCATTTCCGATAGATATTTTCCTAAATAAGGATTTAAAAAAGTCTCAGCTTTTTTAATTGTTTCAAAAGATTCATGCGAAATTCCTCTGCAAAGAACATCTTTAAATGTCATTGTAACGATCTTTTCCGAAACTTCAGTTTTTTTTAAATGAACAATCTTATGATTAGTAACCCTTAGGTCTTCAGTAACAACTTCTCTAATTTTTGAAATATTAATTACCTTGGAAGGGTCCCCTAGAGGAGGGCGTCTGCTAATTATCCTATTTCTTGCATCTTTTGCTTCAGAGGCGTAACCCCCAAAACGATCGGTTAAAAAGGCTTGATTATTTTTTTCATAACCTATGTCAGTTATCCTGCAATTTTCTATTGGCATTTTTCAGCTCCTTCATGGAGCAGAAGAAGATTTTCAACTCTGCTTCCAATGACTTTTATTTCATCCGGTAAATAAAGTTTACAACATAAACATTTTTATTTTCGAAATCAATACAGAAAAACCTCAAGAAATTCACCAATATCTCTATGTAAGGCTCTCGAAACCATGATCTCATAAAAAACCTCTGAATGCCAAAGACATTTAATAACAAAAACTGCTACATTATCTCTTATTTTCAACCTAAATCTTTATGACAACTCTTAAAACAAACCGACTAATTTTACGTCCCTGGAAAGAAACAGATTTAGAACCATTCGCCAAGCTGAATGCCGATCCTAGAGTTATGGAATACTTTCCCTCTATCCTTAACCCCAAAGAAAGCAAAGATCTTGCAGAGCATATTTCTTCTGAATTAGAAGAACAAGGATGGGGATTATGGGCAGTATCAGTGCCCGATATTGCAGATTTCATCGGATTTATAGGGCTAGCTAAGCCATCTTTCGAAGCTCATTTTACCCCTGCAGTGGAAATTGGCTGGCGACTTGCTTCTGATCAATGGGGAAAAGGGTATGCAACGGAAGGCGCCAAGGCCGCCTTGGCCTATGGGTTTGAAGCATTGAATCTTCAGGAAATTGTTTCCTTTACAGCTACCCAAAACATGCGCTCAAGACGCATTATGGAAAAAATAGGAATGTCTTACAATCCAAAAGATGATTTTGACCATCCTAAACTGCCAGAAGATCATCCCCTAAAAAGACATGTGCTTTATCGAATGACCGAGCAAGAATGGCGTCAAAGTACACATCAAAATATGTAGGGCTACAGAAGTCATGGTCCCATAAAGAAGCATCCGCATGAGGGTCCAAGAGAATTATATGAATGTTTTCTGGATCTATAATATCTTATAAAGCTTCCTTATTTTGAGATGTAGGGCTATTACATACTTCTGCATTTTTTCTAGGATAAAGACTTCTTATTGCATCATCATCTGCTATATAATCTGGTATACACAAAAATTCCACATTCTTAGGTAATGTTGTTGTTAAAAGAGACCAATTCCATTTCTCGTTAGAATACTCAAAATTTAAAAGCTCTTCATGGCTTTCTTTTATATTTTCCTCATGAAAACTTTCGGGTTTTTCTGTTAAAGGATTAAACGTCCGATAGACCAAATGACCGCCTATGTATGAAGCACTAGAAATTATATCTTTTTCAGTAATACGCGAGCCTTTTTCATCAATAAAAGTAATTCCCAAAACAATATTCCTAAAGTCGAACCCTGAAGGAAAACAAAACAAGAGCTCTGAATGCTTATCTATTTGCTCTCGAAAAATCTTATAAGCAACAGCAATAAAAACTCTCGCTTGTTCTAAACAAATCTTTCTAGGCGTTACCAATTGACATCCCAATAAATCGACTTGGTCAAATACTGGCCCTCTCATGTTACAAACCCAAATTCCATGCTCCGCTGCCATCTCGTTTCCATAATCTTGATAAAGAGCATTTACAGCATCACGAAGCAATTCAGCTTTTCGCATTGATATTGTATCTTGGATATCGGAGTGATGATAACAACCTGATAAGAAAAATGAAAAAAGCAAAAACAACGAGTGAAGCAAGCGACATTTTTTTAATTTAAATTTAGAATCCACCAATACCCTATTAATTTATCATTAATTACACCAACGCATAATAAAATCACAGAAAACACTAAAACAGAAAACTTAATTAATAAAACTTATCTAGTATTTCCAATATAAACATATTTATTTTCGAAATCGATATAGACAAGATGGTCTTTAAGAAAAGAGATTCCAAGAAACCCATCAATATCGCTTAACTCAGAACAAATATCATAAAGGTAAAAATTCATCTTTCCAAGATTCTCATTTTGAAGCACAAATCTAGAACTTGTAAATAACGGCAGTCCTGGTTTTCCATTTGGGCATTCATAATTCTTAAAAAACGAGGAATTGATAAGATTTAAAGAACAACCGGTATCAATAGCTAAACGCTTGGTTCCTATATCCGTTTCTACCTGAATGGTAATGCCTATCTTGCCTATCTCAAAAGGAACTTTCAAGAAATCATCCAGGTTATACCCTTTTAATTTAAGCTTATTTTTATCATTGCTTGCCAATAAAACCGAATTACGAAAATCAAAAAACCAATTCCTTTCTTTTAACAAAGGTCTTCCTATAGACCCATGTTCTATTAAAGGACTCTTTTCTTCAGCTGCCCATACAGTAGTATTAGCAAGCCATTCATCATCCTCTTGCTGTATAACAACACTCTTTAAAACAAGTCTCCCAAGCAAAGCTTTTGAAACACTATAGGCTGGGGATTGATATTTATTTCCTTGTACATCTTTCCACTCCCCCATTCCAGAGCATTTCTTATTATCAATCCCATCTAATACATTCTTTTTTAATGAGATAGGAAACTTAGAACCCAAATCAATTTCAAGAAGATAAGACTTCCCTTCAATCTCCATCTTTGTAAGAGGAGTATTCCCATCACTCCACTGGATAGGTATTTCAAAATGATAAGTACGAGGATAAAAATACCAAGCTAAGCAACCTATAAACAGGATGAGTAAGCATATACTAATATTTTTTCTTTTAGCCAGGATTCTTTGCATATTTAAAACTTCCCTTTCACTCTAACTCCAACAGAACTCTGAGTTTCCCCAAATCTGTCTTTTTCTATATGAGCCTCAAACGCAGCTGAGAAATTATCATCTTTTGTTTCTTTATAATACCCCATCTCAGCATGAGCTTTTGATTGCCCATCGCTATTTTTTGAAGCAGAGACATCATAATATCCACCCTCATCCTTACAAAGAATACTTGTCCAATCTGATATGGCATTCTTTTTATAAGGGCACTTAACTATAGTTTCAAATCCCAAAAGAGCACCATCATTAAATAAAAAAGGACTAGTTTTAACGCCTTCACATAAAGCTAAATCCTCAGAAAAAAAGAAGGGGATGTTTTTATTTCCGAATTGCAAGAAATCCAGTCCCATTTTTTCAAAAACCCTCTCCGAAGAGAAAGCGCTATTTGGATCAGTAACATAACAGCGGCCTAAACAACGATCTCCCTTTTTTATAGAAAAATCAAAAAAAACAAAAAAAGGATGATTTTCTTCTTCAGGACACAAAGTATATTCAAGATTTTCTATTCGATATTTGCTAGCAATTAAAAGATTGTTCGTATCTGAAGCTAATGCCTTAACTTGATAAAAATGAGCATACGATTTTTTAAGATCTTGGTAAATAGCGGAAGCTTCTTCATCTAGAACTTTAGCTATACAGACTATATCGGGATTAGTTAAAGAAACTTGGTCTAAAACATCTTCATCAATCCTGTTAAGATGCAGAACGTTAAAAGAAGATTCATCTTCAACATAAGTCTTATCAACAACGAGCCCTTCTGCATAATCAATAAATGCTGGAGTGGAAGAGGTAAGAGTTGTAACAAAAAATATTGGTAAAGAAAGTACAAAAAAAGCACGGATACAAAGTTTCATAAAAATCTCCCGGTGGTATTTTTTTTACAAAGTACCAATCCCCCCAAAAAAAACACAACAAAAAATTAATAATTCTTTAACTTTTCATCAAACAAACATCAAGATACCAGGATACACGATCCTGATTTAACCATTACAACTCTCAATATATTGTACCAGCCTCTTCTCTATAACCTCCTGATATGTAGGACTACAGAAATCATGATCCCATAAAGAAGCCTCTGAATGTCGTTCTAGAAGGATTAATTGGTCTGCGTACAAATCCATTCCCTCTATATCAAACAAAGAGACAAAGTCGTCCATACTGGCATAATTCCAAGACTCACAGCATAACTCCCTAGGAATAATCGCAGCAGGCGCTATAGCAAGGACTATAATCCGATTTCTTGTAGACTCTCTAACCGCAAGAAGAGCATTTTTAACATGAAGAGCTCCCTGACTATGGCAAATCTGAAGAAACTTCTCTTCAGGTTCATGCATAGCAACAAAATCTTCCCACTGGTCTTGAAGAATCTGAATAGGAGGCGTTTCAATACCATAATAACCAAGAGCGCATTCTGCAACATCAACCAAGATAGAATGCGTGGCATTGTAAACATGAGATATTTTTACACCACCCCCGTATTCACTTAATCGCAAAGCATAGGATTGAGCCTCCTCGAAGCTGTTGTTTATTCCATTAATAAATCCAATACCTCCCCTTGGAAGCTCTATATGCCCCACCTCATAAACAAAGGACTCCCCTTTTAAAAACCGCTTAATTTTCTTAGTTACCTTTGAAATATTGAATGCACGAGACTGATTCATAAGACTACCCGAGCCTCGCGAGTCATTATCACCAAGAGAAACCTCGACAAATGCGAAGCTTTCATCAGACGCAAAACGAGAAGGCAAATGCAAAGTATCTTGATTACAAAATATGGATGAGCTTAAGAAAAATAGAGTTACAAAAATACAAATGTTGGTAAATCTCTTTCCCATTTACACCCCTCAAAACCAAGACCATTAAAGACTTGCGCAGAAAAATTTGCAAGGATTTTGGAAAATCCAATATAAATATCTCTAAAAAAATTAAAATCAGCATCTATTTTTAATCTCGCATGATTATTTTTCTTTAAGCTAAGCTAAAAGCAGATACTGCTGAGCGTTTATGCATATATTATTTTGCCTTTTCGTATTGAGTTTAAGACTACTCCCTCTACAAGCATCTGAAACAAGCTCTAATTTTGCACATGAGTTTGTGTCTAATCTTCCCTTAGAAGAACGGTTTCAATTAGATTATTTCTTTCGCTCCATTATTCAACAAGATAGTGCCGGATATGTTATTTTAGGAGGAAAACCTTCCTCAGTTTATACCTTTTTAAAACCTCAATCAACTCAACTCTACGAAATAAGAACAAACCCTATACGAAAGTTCAAGCTTTTCTTAAGTGCTTTCCATTTCAGTAATTCATGGTTTGGGCAAGGGTTTAAAACATGGGAAAAATACAAAAACTTGTTTTGCGGAGATAATATCTTATTCGAATCTCAAGAAGCAAACGAAGAGCTTCATTACATTAATTTATTTATCATTAATAAAAGCGTTCTTATTAAAACCATTAAAATCCACCCAGATAAAATTAAAGTCTCTAACTCCATTTCAAATCAGGAGAAAAATTTATTTAATAAGATTGTCCAGCAAAAATTCCACGAAAAGCAAGACGTTCTTGGAATCTGTTTAGGTTACGGAAGAAAAAATGCAGAATTATTTCAAAAATTCGCAACTTTATATGAGCGGCTTGGAACTAAAAGATTTTCCCCCATTCTAATATCACCCGTTCAGAGAAAAAACATGGAAAGAGAACTTGCATCTATTCAAAAAAAACTAAAATACTCAAGTTCGGAAGAAGAATCATCTATGCCATTTCAATTTGTTCATGACGTAGGCTTTAGAGCAAATTTGGAAGACAAAGGAACCTTGGCTCTTATTAAGAAATATAAAGAATTAAAAAAGATACTAACCCAAAAGTACGCTCACAATTCCTTCCTAGAAAAAACTTTGGAATTAATAATGCTAGCAGACAAACAAAGAAAATATCCTGACAAAACAGTTTGGCCTTGTTGCATAAATCCTCCCCAAGAGGATTTATGCAACAAGGTCCTTCCCTTTTACCCTAACTCCAAATAAATACTTTCCGTTAATGTATTTTAGTTTCTTTTAGTGATTGAAGATCTATAAAGATGAGTTTTTTTGAATAATCGATAAATAATGAATACTCGCGAAGAAAGTCCATTCCTAGATAACCATCATGCTCAAAACGAGAGTTAACAGCTAAGGGAAGGATAGAACGGGGGCCAAAATCATGGTCCATTAAGCAAAAGCGAGAGGTTGAGCGCGCATGCGGAGTTCTAATTACTGTGCAGGTAGCGCCTGTATCGAGCAAGAGCTGGAAATGACCTGAGTCTGTTTCAACAGAAAGCAAAATACCATCGTGATGAAGAATGAACGGAATAGCTAAAAGGTCTCTTGATAAAAAACCAGCCTCTTGAAGATGAAGATAATCATTGGCCGCATAGAGAGAAGAGTTCCGAAAATCCAAAAACAAGTTGTATTTTTCAAGAATGAGCCTTCCTATTGATCCCATATGTTCTTCTGGAATAGCATTAAAAGTGACATTTTTATGGAAGTCTTCTCTATCTTGAACTACAAGTGGATCAACAAAAAAAAGAGGCCCCATTTTGATTTCGGGAAGAGTAAATGCCGTTGATTGATATTTATTTCCCATAAAATCACTCCATTCCGCGTTACCATAACGAGTTTTCTTAATACCCTCTAAAATTTTTTCATTTAAAGAAAAAAGAAACCTACTACCAAAATCAATCTCTAAAGAATGAGTCTTATCTTCGATTTGGATATTTGTGATGGGAATACCACAATTACCAAAAGTAATAGGAAATCGCATGTAATTAGGAGAGGGCTCAACATAAGCGATTTTATTCAAATAATCGAGATAAATTGCGTGATTTTTAAGAAAATCCATACCAATAAATCCATCAATTCCAGAAAAAGCATCGGGAAGATCTAAAGACTCAAAAACAACTCTTCCAAACTCTTTTTTTCCAATACAAAAACTTGAAGAAGTAAAGTCTTTAGAAGGAATAAGAGATGACTTTAAAGCGGTTGCTGTAGAAGTTGTATTAAGAGAAAGATTTAGAATTCCTAAATCGGTATGTACTTGAAAGATAATACCTAAAGGACTTACTTTAAAAGGAATTTTTACCCAGCTTTCGTCAGCAAGATTCTTGCGTTTTATTCTTGAAAACGAATTACAAGCAATAATGCGGGAATGAGAAAAATCTAATAAAAGATTAAACTCTCCTCCTAGGTATTTCCCTAATATATTTGCTCCTTTTTCTTTAGTTTGGATAGCAATCATATCATTTAAAATTAAATCCCCGATTTTAATCTCTGGTATCATGTAAGAAGGCGCTTCGTAAGATTGGCCACTTAAATCGCACCACTTAGCTGTTTCATGTGGTTGCTTCTGAATAGAATTTAGAGTTTCCTCATTAAGAAATAATGGGAATCTGGAGCCAATTCTAACCTCTATGGGATAAGTAAGGGTGCCAAACTTGGCATCAATTAAAGGATGATCAAATTGATTGTATGTAATAGAAAAAGGGATGAAATAGGCTTTGGAGGAGAAATACCAAAGAGTCCCCCCAGTTATAATCAAAATGCTAATACAAAAAAGCCAGAATATTTTTTGCTTTATAAATTCCATGAAAATCGCCCTTCAATTTTACACTCTCCTTTGATGTTTCCTTCATTATCTTTATTTATATTTCCTTCGATTTTTCCTTCGATTTTAATATTTTCATCGATTTCTGTAAAAATGGTAATGTCACTTCTGGCGTATTCATTGCCCTTAGTGTCTTTTGAGCCTCCAAATCCAATACTAGCTTCACCACTTCCTCTACTAAAAACATAATGAGAGATATCGTTTTCCCAATCATTAGAAATAAGAGGTAAAGAAGGTGATTGCGAGGCGATTTGATTGTCCCATCGTTGTTCCCCTCCTAATAAAATTGAATTTAACCACACAAAAGCCGAGGCTTGAATATTTGAATAACCTAAATTATGCCCATAACCTTCTAGTGGAAGATAAGTAAGAGCGTTATTTTCTTTTAAAATTTCAGCCGCAAGATCAGCACTAGCAACGGGAATTTGATCATCTTGTTTCCCATGAACAAGATAAATAGGAAGAGAAAGCTGAGATAAAGAAATAGAAGCCGCATCTGCTGCAAGCAAAGCTGCCCACCATTTATAAGTATTGCCTAAAAACAGTTCAGTAGCACTTGGATTAAGCACCATAATATCCAATTGTCCATCCAAAAAAATCATATATTGATCAATCTCATTTTCTGATGCCCCATGCTCTTCAAGACGATGACGAATCGTCCATTTTACTTCTTCTCTAGGTTTCATGCCACCCCCAGTGGCAAATAATAAAACAGCAGCCGTTTTCGATACTTGACTTGCTAAATTTGCGGCTAATAAACCTCCCTCTGATTCACCCCAAAAAATGGCTTTCCCTTCCCAAGAAGAAGCTATCAAGTGTAAATTTTCTAAGCAAAAAATATAATCTTCTTGTCGTTTTTGAAGGCAATTATTCTGATTATATTCAAATAAGTTAATCCCATCTCTTGAAATTCCTTGTTTTTCAAGAACTACGAGTCCTACACCACAAGAACTAGCTTGATCGGATAAATCAAGATACCACCTAAAAGAACTCTCGCAAGACGAGCCTTGAATGGCAAAAATAATGGGAGAATAAGGCGTGCTAGGGGGAAGAAAATAGCCTTGTAAAACACTACCATCTTCGCGTGACAAGAAAAAAGGATCGCCTTTATCAGCATACATCCTTTTAAATCCAAAGATACAGAAAAAAATCAAACACAGTTTAGCTATGCCTTTCATTATATGCTCCTAGGTATATACTTTATGAATAAACACTTAGCACCAAAAAATTATTGGAATCTTTTTTCACAACCTAGCATTAAGGAACAAAAAATCACAACAAAAAATTAAGTGTTCTTTAAATTTTCTTAAAATGAAACACCGGTCAAATAAATAACCGTGTATACTTTTTAGCAGGTCTATCCAAATCATTTAAGATTTACAGCTATTGATGTATTGCATCACACATTTCTCTATAACTTCCTGATATGTAGGACTACAGAAATCATGATCCCATAAAGAGGCATCCGCATGTCGATCTAGAAGAATTAACTGATCTGCATACAAATCCATCCCCTCTATATCAAACAAAGAAACAAAGTCATCCATACTGGCATAATTCCAAGACTCACAGCATAACTCCCTAGGAATAATCGCAGCAGGCGCTATAGCAAGGACTTTAATCCTTTTTCTTATAGATTCTGTAACCGCAAGAAGAGCATTTTTAACATGAAGAGCTCCCTGACTATGGCAAATCTGAAGAAACTTCTCCTCAGGTTCATGCATAGCAACAAAATCTTCCCACTGGTCTTGAAGAATCTGGATAGGAGGCGTTTCAATACCATAATATCCCAAGGCGCATTCTGCAACATCAACCAAGATAGAATGCGTAGCATTGTAAACATGAGATATTTTTACACCTCCCCCGTATTCACTTAATCGCAAAGCATAGGATTGAGCCTCCTCAAAGTCATTGTTTATTCCATTAATAAACCCAATACCTCCCCTTGGAAGTTCTATATGCCCCACCTCATAAACAAAGGACTCCCCTTTTAAAAACCGCTTAATTTTCTTAGCTACTTTTGAAATATTGAATGCACGAGACTGATTCATAAGACTACGCGAGCCTCGTGAGTCATTATCACCAAGAGAAACCTCGGCAAATGCGAAGCTTTCATCAGACGCAAAACGAGAAGACAAATGCAAAGTGTCTTGATTACAAAATATGGATGAGCTTAAGAAAAATAGAGTCGCAAAAATCCAATTACCAACAAGACCCTTTCTCATTCTCACCTCTCAAAACCCAGGTCATTAAAGACTTGCGTAAAGAAAATTGCAAGGATTTTAACGCTAATCAGTTTTTCTTCCGTTAACGGGGTGTTTTTCTTTCATGAAAATATAAGAAAGAAGGGAAAGAAGAGCAAAGAATAAGATAATCCAGCTAAAAGCTCCTTCATATTTTGTAAGCCGAGTAAAATAGAGAACAAGAAATGGCGTAAATCCTCCAATGATAGTGTCTGCAACATTAAAACAGACTGCTACACAAGTGTATCGTACACGAGTTGGAAATAGCTCTGGCGTACTATAAGAAAGCAAAGCAGTATTACAAGTGAAGAGCAGAGCAAAAATAGTTATTACGATACCTAAACCACGTAACGAAGAGTGAGTAACAAAATAACTTAGGGGCAATAACAAAAAAACATTGCCTATTGTAGACCATATCAACATTTTTTTATTATTGATTCTATCAGCAAGAAATCCAAAAAAAGGCAGAGATACAATAATTAAAATCAAGAGACTGCATGAAATAATCAAAGAGTCTACATAACTATTCCCTAGCATTTCTTTGAAATATCCAGGAACATTAACCGTAATAAAAAAAACAGCAGAAGAATTAAATACCCAAAATAAAGTCCCTTTGAGAAGAGGTTTTCTATGCTCATACAGAACTTGCAGGATAGGTTCTTTAATGATTGTAGAATGTTTGGACATTTCTTGATAAAGGGGCGTTTCATGTAAGCGAGAGCGAATGAACACACCACAAAGACCAAGCAGTCCCCCAAATAAAAATGAAAGACGCCATCCCCAGGTAATCAAAGATTCTGGAGATAAAAACAATTCTAGAAAAAAACACTCAATTGTGCTAAGCAAAAGCCCAGTTAGGACTCCGAAACAAGCCCAACTGCAAAAATATCGACGTTTATGAAACTCAGAACATTCATATAAATAACAAAAAGCTCCAGGAAGTTCTCCTCCTGCAGGAAATGCTTGTAAAAACCGCACGCAAGTTAGAAATACAGGTGCTAATGCCCCGACTTGTGTACGAGTCGGCAAAAGTCCTGTTGTTATAGTAGGAATGGTCATCATGAGTAAAGACAGGATAAATGCCTTCTTCCTTCCAATACGATCTCCAAGCCTACCAAAGAAAAGGCCCCCTAATGGACGCGCTAAAAGGCCAAAAGCAAAAATCAAAAGAGTACTCATCAAATTAGTGCTTTCAGTTTCCGGGCTGAAAAAAAGCTTTGCAATAACTGGAGACCAATATACGTAAAGATAAATTTCATACCATTCTAGCAAATTTCCAAAGGTAACCGCAAAAACAACATTACGCTGATTTTTTATAGAGAAATCCAAACTCATTAATCCTTTGTTAAAAAGATTCTGCAAAGAAAAAACCAACAACTCAGTCTTTTAGAATAACTTTATCCTAATTTACATAGAAACCATTTATACATTATAAATCAACAAGTATATGTTATAAAATCCAAGAAAACTAGAAAAACAATTTTCAGGTAGAAATCGTCTTCTTAGCTATGAAAACTGTAAATGGTGAGTAAGCTATCTCGTCCTCCCAAGAATGTGATTCATCCAAAAAACCTAAAGGAGAATGAGTTTTTAAAATTTCTAGATTCGCTTTCTTAAAACAATCTAAATAGTCAGATTCTCTCCAGTAGTAATCATAAAATTCTATTTCAAGGTGTTTTAATGCAAGTTTCACTATATCCCCTGCCTGAAGATTTCGATTCTCTTCAAAATCAGCATTAAATGACACCCACTCCCTAGATAGAGAATATAAGTGCTCACTTCCCGTGATGCCTATAAAAACTCCGCCTTCTTTTAGAAAAGAAAGGGATTTCTTCAAATACTGAATAATTTCTTTCTTTGTTGATAACTCTAAAAGCACAAAACTTGAAAAAACAAAATCAAAATCCCCGTTAGGGGTTAAATCATCAACATGATGAAACTTCATATACGGAAAATTAGATCGTGCTTTTTCTAACATATTCCAACTAACGTCTAAACCAATTACATCGAGGTCCAAATTATATAAAAATTCAGCAGAAGCCCCGGTTCCTGATCCAAAATCCAAAGTCCGTCTACCTTTAACAAATTTATTAATAAACTTTGGGATATCCCTGTATGCTAAATATCGATGTGAAGCCTTATGAGTTTGTAAATAACACTCAGCTAATTCTTCTGTTTTTGTCTCATCAGACTTATAAGCAACTATTGTTGATTTCATACTCCCTCTTATTATTTATTTCGAATCATTATAAATACAATTTTTATTTTGTTCAAATCATAAAATAATCAATAAACAAAAAAAATAATCTTATTTTAAATCTTCTCACTTGATTGATTCTTCAGTATTTGATATTATTTATTCAATAAAATACGAAAAAATAAATTATATTGTCCATTGATTTGTTTATGATGTATGCTCCCAGAGCTATTGGAGAGAAAAAACATCTCCAATTTCCACTAATGGATGACATGTATAAGAAAGTTTTAAATTCAAGGCTGGTAGAAAATGGAAAAATCTTTTATTTATCCCGAAAACCTTTCTCCACATAACCAAAAAAAATCAATCATCAGTGATATTATCAATTCGATTTCATCCCTATTACCAGGCAATCTGTGTTCTATAAACGAAAATAGCGAAAAATTATTTTACGAATATTTAAAATTTAGTTCTATAGATCGCTCTGCATTTTCTTATAATTGGCCTTATGTTATCCAAGCAACCCGAAGACAAGGCTTTTACTATCAACATAGACATTCTATTGTTTATTTCTACTTCAGGAAAAATGCAAGTGAACTTCAATCTTACACATTAATTATTATAAACCATCTTGGGAACAACTCGCAAACTATTGCTTGTGAGTTATCTGAAGCAGCTAAAAAATTAAATATAACAACCACTATTAAAAATATTGATCAAAATAAAATTCCATCGTGGAATAACCTGGGATTCAAAGAAACGATAGAACCTTGGAGTGATTATTCATTTCGAGATGATAATACATTTCCGGAGTTTGTTTATGATATTAAGAGACTTATAAATCTCGAATTTAGTCCTAGAACGAAAACACTCATCAATAAAATTCAAAAAGAAAATAAATACGATTTTATTCATTACAATAATTCATTCAAGGACACTGGATTTAAATTATTAGAAAAAAACTCTGAATATCTCGAAAATAAAGGTGTCGACTTTAAAAAAGAAGTTATTTTAGCACATGAATTTGTTTTTGATGAAAATATAAGAAACAAGATAGTATTTGCAATTTTAGAAGACGGTAAATTGGTAGCTATAAGCTTCCTTACACACGTTGAGGACAATCTTTTTTTTAATGCTATTATCAATGAGAATAAATCGAATTTAATGCGATTTTTGCTATGGAAGTCTGTCATACATTATTGCGAAAATTTAGAAGAAGCTAGAAGACCGCTTTATTTAGCATTGCAAGGATCTGAAAACGAAGGGCAAAACAAATGGAAAAACTTTTTTTATCCCATTAGAACTATCCACAGAACACACATAACTAATAAAACTGACAGAATCTAATGTTTTTCATTTCATTAAATATTCGATTCACTCGAACTAAAACAGCACCGTCCTATTTTATTTATTCTGAAATAACTTCAGGATAATTTTTAGTCATCATCAGGGTCTTGCCAGCCGTTGCTGGACCATCTTATTGACATTTTGGCGGTTGGGGCGTAACTGCGGGGTTCCTTTTCATCTTCCGCCTCGTCTTCTTTGTCGCTAAACATGATCTTGCCTACTTTCTTCTTGGGGGTGTTTTCTTCGTCATCTTTTTGATTGCTAGTTCTTTTGCTAGGTGTGTCTTTTTTAGGGGCGTTCTTTTTTTGTGATTTCTCTCGCTCGTATTTATGTTGGGAGGCAAAATCGGTGTTTTCTACTTCAACAACTACGTCGAATCTCCCGGTATCTGTTTGAAAGGTTGTTACTCCATTTGGTAAAGCATCTGGTTCGCTGTTTAAGAGTTGGTTATTAGAAAAGTTTTCATAGGAGCTTGTTGTTTGCAAGGGTTCTTCGTCTATTTCTCTTGTTTGAATTTCGCATGGCTCTTCGGCTTTAAGAAAAAAGCCTGGCAGGGTTAACAAAATAAATAAAAACATGGTTGATCTTCGCATAAAACTCACCGTTTCTTAAATGTTTCTTTTTCGAAAAGCTAGCATTAGCACTCGAAAATCACAACAGAAAAATGCATAAAATACTAGATGAAGATTATTTGATTTTATGTCGTCCTTGCAGGACTCCTTGTTGGGGTTTGCCTTAACCCAGGCCTCCGCTCACCGCTCCAACCTGGGCTATAACATGGCGACTCTTCGAGCCTGAAGAAAAATTTTGTTGGAGCAGATCTTGTCCAATCTTGTCCAGCTTTTTTTCTTTTTGAATATTGGAAAAATTAGATAAAACTTGTCTTTTTATTCTATTTTTTTAGTGCGGGCGTGCTAAAATCACTTGGAAGTGAGTGGATATGAAATTCTTTTGGTATAAAGTAAGATGTTAATGAGAATAGGATGTTTGGTACTTTGCTATATGGTATTTACTATGTTACCCATGTTAGGCGCTGAAATTATAGTTAGGTCATTAAATATTGACGATTGGGAAGAGTTTCGAAATCTGAGGCTCAAAGCTCTTAAAGAAGAACCAAAAGCATATGGGATCTCTGCAGAAGATGAAGCTGGAAAATCTGATGAAGAATGGAAACGTATGTGCTTGGATGCCTTTCATGGGAACGGAAAATGGTTTTTTGTGGCTCAGCATGAAGGTAAGTTAATTGGCATGTTAGGAGCGACGGAACTTTTTGGTCGCTATATGCGGCATCAAGTGGAGATTTATAGCGCATTTGTAGAATCCTCTTTTCGAAGGCAAAGTGTTCTGACAGATCTTTATAATGGCTTAAAGAGAAAACTAGAAGAAGTTCCCCATCTCGAGCAGATGATTGTTTGGGTGACACTTCATGAAAACCAGGTCAGTCGGCATACATTTGAAAAATTTGGATTTAAGTTAGCTGGAACTTTATCCAAGACAGTAAAGTACGACGGCAAATATTATGATTGTTGCTGGCTCGAGGCTCCCTTAAAATAAATTCATCTTGGGTTAGGTTTATGCGTATATACTCCAAGGATACTGAGAAGAAGGTAGCGCACAAAGAAGAAGGCTTTTTATAAACCAAGAAGTTTATTTTTTGCTTGCTCAAGAGTTTTTAATACGTCATCAACAGGAAATTCCCAATACTTTTGTTTTGGATGTGCATAAAATTGAATAATCAATTCACCCATTTCCTGAGAAATTTCCGCCCATTGAACTCCTTCGTAAAGAATCTCCGCTACTGGGCGCTCTCTATCCGGAAGACTTGCTATAGTTATGCGAAATTGTGCCATTATGTACCTACAGTTCTAAAAATCCAATAAACTCACCGTCTACACTATATCGAATTCCTCCAATCTCAGGTGCATAGATATCAACAACCTTTCCAAATCTAGCAAACTCCCCAGGAACGACTTTTTTTTCTGGATGGTTAAGAATAGACTCTAACACTTTTTGTCCATGTTCATTTATCTGAGCAGGATTCCCAATAGGCTTAGGGAAAATACTACTTTCTCTATAACTATGTTTTACTAGGGATCTTCCTGCTTTGGTAAAACCAGCTCTATCTAGGACTTTTCCTGCTTCTACTAGCTGACTAACATCAACAGAAATCCCCTTAAATAATCCAGGAAGAGGAATTATTCCAACAATCAAATCAATTACTGCCTCTTCAGAGGTATATCGACTAGCTTGGCTAGTTGAAAAAATATGATCTATTTCTTCATGGCCTATAGCAACCAATTTTTCATATTTTTCCATTGGAATTATCTCAATCCCATCATTAAGCAAAGAGAAGTCAGGTACAATCCTAACTCCAATGGACTTTATTTCATCAAGCAAAAGAGGAACACAAGAAATCAGCTCTGAAACGCCATCTAAAGTTTCATGCGCTAATTTTGCGCCCAGATTTCTTATATTTTCGCAAAAATAGTCATCCCCATAATCTTTTAGATTGGTTGATGATCGTAGGAAATTTTCTTCAACAATACCTTCTTTGAAGGTGGAAACATATTCATCAATAACAGCATTCAAAATAGGAGCTTCATTTTCAACAATCATGACGGGTAAGGAAAAAGGGGCACCAGGTCCTTGATTATCTTGTTCTTGGGGTTTATCTATTTTTTCTCTATTAGGACCAGCTGCCGCTACAGCGACAGCACTAGCTGCTGAAGCTACAGCAACTACGCACACAACAGTTGCCGCAGCTACCACAACCGCGGTTCCTATGATGATGGCCTTTTTATGCTTCTTAACAAATTTTTTAGTCTGACTCCACTGTTTTTGAATCCAGCTTTTACAGAAAACAATTTCTCCTTGAGAAGAAAAAACACTTGAAGCGATTACATATTCTTCTCCCTGATGAGGGAAATATGCATATTCATAGGAATTTTGATTCGAATACAAAAGATCTTCGATATCATTTTGTAAAATATACTGTTCTTTAACTTCATTAGGAAGTACCCCTTGTTTAGCTAAAAAAGAGAGAAAATGATTGAGCTTTTCTAGTTCTTCTGCACTGTATCTTTTTTCTAATTTTCCCTCTTCTAGATCCTGGAGTAAAGAAAGTACATCGTCATAAGAAAAAAGCTGGTCATTTTGAAATATCCTTTCTTTAACATCCGCTTCATGAGAGATCTCTTTGGAGTGAATATTAACTGTTGGAATTTCAGATTGTGGATAAGCAACAATCGAAGGAATCGTAAAGAAAAGTAGAGCATTGATAAGTAGTTTTGAATATTTCACATGATCCTCGGCTATCCCATTAAGTTGAAAGTTTTTTATAAAAAAACAGGTTAGCATTCTTAAGATTTTTATTTCTAAGGATTTTTGTTAGTGATAAAGCTGGCAGTAACAAAGTAATGTTTCTACGCTTTCTACAGCAAATCAAAACGGGTATCGATAGAATCTTAGAACTACGATTAATATCGCCACGTTGTGGCTCGATTTGGTTTTTTGCTTTTTCCCAGGCCTCCGCTGACCGCTCCAACCTGGGCTATGACATGGCGACTCTTTGAGCCTAAAGAAAAAGAAAATGAGCATTATTTTTATCAATATATTTTTAATAATCCTTTTCGATATATTGATCATGATGGACAATTTGCGGTTCCTCTTTTGATCTAGGGAAGATGTGGAATCCCTTCCTGGATGGAGATATGAATGACTAAAGGAATACGTATTCTAGATAAGAAAAACAGAGTTGTCGCCGTCGAACTCCCTGACATTTTGGAAGAAATTAGCAATGGGAATCAGCTTGAGTGGTCAATTTTGTATTTACAAACAACGGGTGATCTTGGGAAAGGAAAATCGGTCCCTGAATTTGAACAACAAATCATAGATTCTGAAAAAGGGCTTTTTATTACCTGGAAAGAATTGGATGACTTATCCCAAAAATTTTGGGACCTAATGGACATATCCCTTATAGGATGCAAGGATAAAAACTTATTGCGTCGTTATGAGAATGATCAAGAAATGTACGAAACATGCGACATTGTTATTGAAATGATTGATAGTGGTTATTGGGAAGTTTTTTCAAAAGATGAAAATCTAATTAATAGACTTGCTTCAAAGTTTAAGGATGTTGAATTTTTGAAACCTGATTTCGAAAAATAGCCTAGAGACCGACCTATCCTGCGCTCCGATGGAGCGCGATTTGGGGGTTTATGTTTTCCAGGGGTTCCTTCGTGCGCGACCTGGCTACGTGCCATAGTCCCTAATGGGACAAAGAGGAAACTAAGGATTTGAGGATTGGATTGCTTCTTATTCTTCATGAGAAAAATCTATAGGGATTTGAGAGCTGCGAGTTGTTTTCGGGTTTTTATTTCGAGGTTGATCTTGCGGAGGTGAAGAGAGTTAAACCAGAAGAAGCCAAATAGGATTAGATCGAAGGCTGTAAAATACCATGTAGAGGGATTAAAGCCTTCTTTAGCAACAGATAATACTGTCTGGATAGGTGCTACAATTACAATCCAAGAAAGGAGGCGCGTCCCCTTCTTTTTATAGGCGCAGTGATAAATGACCCACATCATCATTCCTATAAAGAGGGTTAAAGAGATGAATAGTCCTAGCCTGTAGGCTAGCTCTTTCTTAGAAGCTTCACCGAAAAAGACCATTAAAAAAGCGCAGGAAATCCAATAGAAAGCGTAATTAGAGAGGAATGTCACAAGCCATTTTTTTCTTGTCGTTTTTTCTTTTTCTTCAAAGGAGGGGGTGAGATTTTGTGCGAGCTCAGCTTGTCTTTCATTGCTAGCTGCTTTTAAAAGATCGTGGTACCTAGGGCCTGCTTTTATTTCTTCAGCGGTGATATTTTCTAAAACATCTAGGCGATCTATTGCATATAAACGGGATAAGGACGCTTTTAAATAAGCCTCATCTTCTGGTTGCCAAAGAGGGCGGGCGTCTCTTTTTTTACTAATTATATAAGCAGCAATACCAATTCCTACCAAAATTAGAATACAAATGATTCCCATAAACTCTCCTAGAGCAATAAATTTCATTGATTTTATAGAGGTTTATCTTTTAAATACACCGAAAAAAGGCGCTCTAAAAATATGTTTAAATGGTTATTAATTTTTGTTTTTTACTGCATGGGAGTTTATCCAATGGAATTTGTTAATAAGTCAGGATCAAAGATTTTAATTGAAAAATGTGAACAAAAAGATCTTGAATCCTGTTACAAAATGGCTTTTCATGCGGTTAGTCAGGCTTATTCTCATTTAACACCTCAGGATTTGGGTGTAGAAGATATGACAGCGCTTCTAAAACAGGTTGCTACCGAAATCGATGAAAATTTTCAGGGAGGATTTGAGCAATTTATGGTGGCAAAAAAAGAGGGGGAGGTTGTGGGATTGATAGGATTTAAAGCAACAGAAACTCCTCATCAGATCTATATTGCAAGGCTTGTTGTTGATCAGCTATTTACTCGAGAAGGAATTGGGAAAGCTTTAGTATTTTCTGCGTTTGATATTTATGAAAATGTTGAGGAACTTGTAGTCATCACCCGTAAAATCAATGAATCTGCACGCCAGTTCTATAAGCGCTTAGGATTTAAGGCGTCTTCTTATATGCACGGCGGATATAGCCCTGAAAAGTACACAGGCTATGAATGGAAAAAAGGAGCTTAGCCATCCGCAGCGGGCGTGCAAGGGACGCCTTCTATAGATAAGTAGTAGGCTTTTTCTGCTGTTTTAGAAACGCCTTGTTTCATAAGAGCATAGTAATGCTTAGAAATAAGGTGTTTTACGCAGGCAACAACAGCATTAATTAAAAGAGCTAAACCTAACGTGGCAATAGCAAGGGTGATTTTCCACTTAGAAAATTTGGGTCTAGTGCTTTCTCTATATGCTTCGTTTATTGCATTAGAAAAGGGCTTTAATTTTTCAGACTCAGGGATATCGTTTAATAATTTATATAAGCCCAATCTTGCCGCTTTTTCTATACTTATTCCTTGGCGCTGAAATAGGCCTGCTGTCTTTTTTACCATAAGACCGCAAGGCTCTGTATCAATAAAGGTAATTTTATTGCTGTAGTCTAATCTAATATTATTAAAATCCGCATCAACAAGCCCTGCTTTTCTAATAAGAACTACTATTCGGTTTGCAAGTAAGCGCTGAGCACCCGCATCCATTTCCCCAATGCGCTCAATTACCTGCCTTCTATATAAAACATCCATTTTTTGACAAATAATGCAGTACTTTTTTGTAGGATCTTGAATACTTGTTGCATTTTCATAAGCTACAAGTTTTTTCCATGGGATAGTCACTTCAATGCCCTGCTGCTCTGCGATTTTCTTTATCCGCTTAGCCATCGAAATTCTAAAAAGGCTATCTTCTTTTTCTATCAGCACTACCTCTTTTAAATCGTTATAACCTGCCGCACCTAACTCTTCCTCAGAAGTTCTTGCAGCTCCGGCTTTTATAACACACTCCCAGGCAGAGTGCTCTATCACACTATAAAAAGGATAAAAACCGCCCCCTCTCGTGCTTGGTTTAAGCCCAAGCATTTTAAATCCGTGCGCTTCTAAAATGTGTCCATTTTTCCTAGCTTTAACTTCATCATAGGTAAGAGGCTCTGATAAAATGGGTTGAACATGTGGCTCAGAGATAAGTTCTTTTAGTGGTTCTTTAGATGCATTTTCAAGCATATCTTCTTTTAATGCTGCATCACTTAAGTCTACAGCAGGAAGATAGGTATTAGAATAATACTGCGCTTTAAAAAAATCTGAACATGACGGAACCCCACTTATTGGCAAAAAAACCTCTTTTTTCAAAAAATCTGGTGTATATTATACCAAAAATTCTTAAAATGGAATTACAAAAAAAAATTGGAATATCTATGGACAGATGGGAAGCGATTCGCAACAAACAAAGGCAATTTGTTAAAGAAAGAGACTGGGAAAGGTTTCACTCCCCTAAAAACTTGAGTATGGCACTCGCAGCAGAAGCTGCTGAACTCATGGAAATCTTTATGTGGATGGAAAAAGAGCAGATTGAAAAATTAGCAGAGAAATTTCCTGAGAAATTTGAACATTCTAAACAAGAAATCGCAGATGTATTTCTTTACTGCTTAAGAATTGCAGATGTATTAAACATTGATCTTTTGGCTGCTGTAGAAGAAAAAATGGTATTGAATGAAAAAAAACACTCTATAGAAAAAGCCCTTGAGCTAAACAAAAGCCTTATGTAAACAAAGAGGGATAAATCCTTCCCTCTCTCTCTTTCCCCCTCTGTGGTTTCTTGTCTCTGTGGTTAGTCTTTAGCTAACACTTAAGCGCGCAAGGACTTGCATTTTTTTAACCACAGAGACAAGAAACCACAGAGGAAGAAAAAGAAAGAGAGGGAAGAATTTATCCCTCTCTGTTAATCTTGTTATTAACGGCCGTGTCCGCCGCCGCCATGTCCGCCACCGCCGCGTCCACCGCCGCCGCCACGGTCACCGCCGCCAGCGCCGCGATCGCCTCCTCGGTCGCCGCCGCGATCGTCGCCACTCCATCCATTAGGGTGTGTTCTATTTTGGCCATCGCCATCTCGGCTATAGTTATCGTGGTCTCCCGCATGGTAATTTCCATCGCGAGCATTCCAACGATTTCCGTCCCAATATCCCCCGCCTGACCAGACGTTAAAATCATTTTGAGACCCAAAATAATACCCGCCATACCATCCAGGTCCTATCCAAACAGCAGGCCCTGTGTCATCATCGTAATCATCGTCATAATAATCATCTGCATCAACAATTTCTTCTTTTCCGCTAAAGGCTGAAAGTGTCGAGCTCATTTGATAACTATAAATACTTAAAGCTCCAACAGCTAATATTACTAGAAAAGGTCTCATCTGTGACCTCCGCCATGATGCCCACCACCGCCATGATGCCCACCACCGCCGTGATGTCCGCCTCCGTTGTGATGTCCGCCTCCGTTGTGATGGTTATTGTTCCGATTCCCGTGGTGATTCCAGTTACCATTGTGGTTCCAATTGTTCCCGTTCCACCCTCCGCGCCATCCATTAAAATTGCCTTCATCACCAAACCAATACCCGCCATACCATCCGGGACCTACCCATACAAGAGGAGTGGGATCTGTGTCATAATAGTAGTAGGTATACCCATCGTTATACCCATTGTCGTAATACCCATTGTCATAGTAATCGTCACCATCACCTAAACCTAAAGAGACTGATACATCAGCTGATAAATTACTAAGAATTGGATAAAAACCAATACCAGATCCTACTAAAATCAAAAAACTTAGATAAAGTTTTTTCATCTATTCCTCCCTATTTGTATTTCTTGAACTTGGTGAAGCGCTTTTATATTCCGCATAACCGTGTGCAGGCTCCCCTATATAATTTTCTCTTTGCCAGCCGTAGTAATTGTCTTCGTCGCTAAACCACCATCCACTATACCACGCAGGTCCTCTCCAAATGACTTGATCTCCAGGGTTCATTCCAGAAGAGCCAGTGTATTCACTCCCCCCAATCACATCATCTCCCTCTAGGTCTTCTGACGAGGTTGTAGCAGCTTCTACCCCATCAATAAAAACATAATTAAAAACAGAAAAAGCCGCAAAAGTTAATAAGTATAAATATAACTTTTTCACAAAATACCCATAATTAATTACGCATCTCTATTATTATTATAATTAACACAAAACAATATAGAATGACAAGGAAATACTTTGAAAAAACTAACGCGCTATCATTATAAGTTGCATAAAATAAGGGCGCTGACTAATGTAAAAATAAAATTTTAAAACGTGTGGAGTACCCCTATGTGCGCCTTTCCTAAATTTTCTTCCCCTTCTTCGATAATTAAAGCCTCGGCCTTAATTTATTCGCTTTGTTGCTTTTCTCATGGATTTGGAGCTAATGCTGTTGTTTCTAATTTTAACGACTCGGGAGCCGGCTCTTTAAGAGCAGCTATTACGATAGCTAATGCAGGCGGAGGAAATATCTCTTTCACTACAGGGACTGGAACAATCAGTTTGCTTAGCAATCTTCCGGTAGTAGCTCCGACAGCTGGAACCATCACTATAAATAGTGGAGCTACCCCTCCTACCATTTTTCTTGATGGAGGAGACACATATCAAGCCTTTTTCATAAACCAAGGAACCGTAAACATTAATAATGTCACTGTTCAAAAGATGCTTGCTCTAGGAGGCGCCGGAGGAGGCAATGTCCCTGGAACTGCTGCAGCTGGAGGGGGTGGCGGCGGAGGAATGGGAGCCGGACCTGCTATTTTTGTCAATGAGGGAGCTACTGTTACGCTTACGAATGTTTCTTTCCTAGATAACACAGCCGAAGGAGGCAGCGGGGGTGCTGGCGGGATGTTTAGTACACCCGTTTCTCTTGGCGGCGGGGGCGGCGGCGCAGGCGGCGGGGGCATGTTTGCTGATGGAAGCGGCGGAAGCGGCGGGGCTATGAATGTCTCTACAGGAACGTTTCCAGGCTTTACAGGAAGTGGCGGAGGAGGAGGAGGCGGCGGTGTGAGTGGTGTCTCGGCTGCCGGATCAGCTGGCGGACCTAATGACACATCAACGCCTCAAGGGGGAGCTGGAGGAGCTGGCGGGGGTGTCAATCCTGTGACGATGGCCTCTGCGGGAGGGGCCGGTGGTATGGGGGGGATTTTTATTACACCTCCCGGAGCGGGAAGTCCCGGAACAGCTGATTTTGGAGGGTCTGGCGGCGGCGGCGGAAGCGGCGCATCCCTGGACCCCGGAGCTGCCGGAGGAAATAATAGTGCAATTGACTTTGGAGGCGGCGGCGGCGGTGGCGGCGGGTTTGGAAACGCAAGCGCCGGCGGAGCTGGCGGAAGCGCTGGGTTTGGGGGCGGTGGCGCTGGCGCTGGAACAGCTACAGCTGGAGGCGGCCCTGGCGGTAATGGTGGATTTGGGGGAGGCGCTGGCGGCGGCGGCGGAACGGCCGGTGCAACACCTGGGTTTGGAGGAGGAACTAGCGGAGTCGGATTTACCTCTACAGGTGGGGGCGGTGGCGGGGCGGCTTTTGGAGGCTGTATCTTTGTAAGAGAAGGAGGATCTCTTACCATTGCCTATTCAACTGTTCCTGCAACCGTCTTTTCTGGAAGCGTTACAACAGCTGGACTTGGAGCTACAGGCGGAGGCAATGGAACAACTCTTGGGCAGGACATCTTTTTAATGTCTGGTAATACCCTTACATTTGATTTACCTACAGGGCAAACGCTTACTATTCCTCATACCATTGAATCTGATTTAGGGTTAGGAGGAGGAAGCACCACAATGGGAGGTCTTGTTGCAACAGGAGATGGAACTTTAATTCTTAATCAAACATCCCTTTCAACAAACGGCTATACAGGCGGCACAACAATCCAAACTTCTGCTAGAGTTCTTGTAGCAAACGACAATGTTCTTGGATTTACAAGCATGAGCTCTCCTGGCGGCATCACACTGAATTCAGGAATTCTTAAAGCCGCAGCTAATCTTTCCTTGGCAAGTACTAGAACGATTAACCTAGCCGCTATTGGGGCTTTAGATTTAAACGGGTTTAATATGACAGTTAGTGGAGTCATATCGGGCTCAGGCCAATTACAAATTATAAATTCTTCCATAAACCCTAATGGAATCATCACTTTAGCGGGAGTGAATACGAATACAGGAGGCGTAAGCGTTAGCTCTGTCGGACCTACAGGAATTACAGTTGTCACAACCAATGCTAGCAGTTTAGGAACAGGGACATTTTCTATGGAAGGTGGGGCTATTTTGCAGCCTACTACCTCTATGACTCTAGCAAATAATATCACTACAGCAGACGAAGCCTTCTTTGACACGCAAGCTAATACAATCACTCTTTCAGGAATCATCTCTTCATCAGGAAAAGTTACTAAAATAGGGTCCGGGACATTGACGCTTTCAGGGGCTAATACCTATATGGGAGGCACAAACCTAACGCTTGGGACTCTTGGCGTTGGAAACTCAGGAAGTTTAGGATCAGGTACGCTTACTATGCAAGCAGGCACCACCCTTCTTGCTCAAGCGGCTTTATTAAACGTTGCTAATCCTATCAATTTATCTGGATCTGCTAATGTCAATACAGGCGCCAATACCTTCACCCTTTCAGGACTTATCTCAGGCACAGGCCCCTTAAATAAACAAGGAAGCGGCGTTCTTATTTTAAGCCAAATGGACACCTACTCTGGAGGGACAAATATTTTAGGGGGAACCATCCAATTAGGAATCATGAACGCTTTGCCAACTTCTGGAACCGTGACAATAAGTGCAGGAGCTACGTTTAACCTCAATAGCTTTAACCAAACAGTTGGGAACTTATCAGGACCAGGCTCTGGCACGCTTGGGTCTGGCACATTAACTGTATCTGGCGGAACAACCGATACGTTTGGAGGCTCCATCTCTGGAATGGGAGGCATCACCTCGCAAGGAGCTGGAACAGTCCTTATTCTTACAGGGAGTAACACCTATACAGGTCTTACAAGTATGAATGCGGGAGGAGCCATTAGCGTAGGAAGCAGCAATCCTTTTAGCGCTGGAACTACTTTAGAATTCAATAATGGAACCCTTCTAACAACAGGATCATTCACTATCCCTCAAAATGGTGTTTTCAATGCAGGAGGGGGCTTTATCGATGTACCAGGAGGATCAACGCTTACTCTTACAGGAGCATTTAGCGGCCCTGGAGGTCTTACAAAAATAGATAGCGGCACTCTTGTTCTAAGAGGAATTAGTTCTTATACAGGCAATACAGTTGTTGCAGCGGGGAATCTTGCTGTGAATGGCTCTATTGAAACATCCGCTTTAACAACTGTGAATCCAGGCGCTATTCTTAGTGGAAATGGAAGAGTTGGGCCTTTAACAAATAATGGGACTGTATCTCCTGGAAATAGCATTGGAACCTTAACTGTTGTAGGAGATTATATCCAAACAGGGGCTCTTGATATAGAGATCAATCCAGCTGGCGGAACAGATCTTTTACAAGTTTTAGGAAATGCGTCCCTTAATGGAACGCTGAATGTATTTCCAGCTCCCGGAGCTTATTTTAAAGGAACCGTTTACCACATTTTAACAACAACAGGGACACGTACAGGAGAATTTAGCACATTCAATTTATCTAATCCTAGCTTACAAATTGTCCCTCAATATCTAGTTAATGGAGTAGATTTACTCGTTATAGAAAACTCTTTATTCTTTACCTCTACACCGAGTCATCATAATCCGCAGCAGGTGTTTAATTATCTAAATAGCATTAACGCTTCAGACGAATCGGATTTGCAAAATGTGATAGTACAACTTATTGGACTATCAGATCCAGAGCTTACAAATGCTCTTGATCAGCTGCACCCGGCACTTTTTGGGGCCTTTGATCTGATCAATATCAATACAAGCAGCATGGTTACCTCTATCTTTAGCCACCGCCCTGCAGAAGTGTGCTGCATGCACTTAGGAGAATGTTACGGCTGCGATGATACAAGTCTTTGGACAGAGCCTTTTGGCTATTATATGGAACAAGATAGAATTGGAGAGCAGGTAGGCTTTAATGCTTATATGGCAGGGGTTCTAGCTGGGCTTGATTACTGCTTTGAAAATGGGCTTCTTCTTGGCATTGGCGGCGGATATGCTTTTGAAAAAATCGATTGGAAACAACATAGAGGCAATGCGGATATCAATAGCGGGTATGTTGGTATTTACTCTGACTTAATTGAAGAAGGTTACTATTTAGAAGCAGCTGTTGTAGGAGGTGTTAATAGCTACAACGCGAGTCGTAAGATCAATTTTGCAGATATTCATCGCACAGCCAAGCACGATAAGGGAGGCTATGATCTTACTGCCCACTTAGGCGGCGGCGCAGACTTTAACCTGGGATGCTCTCAGGTGCACCTTGAGCCTTTTCTAAATCTTGACTACTTATTCCTTAATCAAAAAGGGTTTAAAGAGCATGGCGCTCAGGATTTAGACTTAAGAGTAAGAGCGCGCAATATTAACATGCTTCGCTCTGAATTAGGCTTAAGCTTCACTAGAAGCTTTGGTTTAGGCTGCGGCGGGTGCTGGGCCCCCACTCTTTGGATAAGCGGAGTTAATGAGACGTATCTTCAGACAAAGCATTACAAAGCCTCTTTAGACGACAATAGAGAGCAATTCAAAGTAAGAACCTTTAACAAGGCCATTACGCTTGTATCGCCTGGCGCTGAGCTTTCGTTCTTATTTGACAATGGAGTGGGCTTCGGTTTGCGCTATAGCGCAGAGATTAACGAAGACATCACCACACAAAAAGCGGATGCGCGCCTCGAATTCAACTTTTAATTTTGGGGTTAAGCTCAACAACCAACATACTTCCTGAGTTAAAACAAAATCAAAAGGCCAACGGCCTGACCTTATAATAGCCCAGGTCGTAAGGCCTGGGTAAAAGAAAAAAAGAAATTGAGCCACAAAGTGGCGACATGCTAAAATATTCACATGTCACAATCTTTATCAGATATTCTTTTACATATTATCTTTTCCACTAAACATAGATCTTCATGGATCGATCCATCAATAGAAAACGAGTTGTATTCTTATATTCGAGCTATATGTAAAGACCTCAATTGTCCTGTTATTGAAATAGGTGGCATTGCTGATCATGTGCATATTTTAGTTTCTTTTGGCAGAACCATCACACTAAGCGATCTAATTTCGAAAATGAAAGCAAATTCCTCTCGATGGATGAAAACCAAGGGCAATTCACAATTTTGCTGGCAACGTGGTTTTGGCGCTTTTTCCGTTGCAAGAAGAAATCTTGGTAGCGTAAGAGGGTATATTGTTTCTCAAAAAGAACACCACAAGACAAAAAGTTTTAAGGAAGAATTTTTAGAAATGCTAAATCAAGCAAACATTAAGTTCGATGAGAAGTATTTATGGGATTAACTTTGTTTATAAGCCGCCCCCTTGGGGCTCAACTTGAATTTTGTTTCTAACCCAGGCCTGGCGACCTGGGCTATTAATATATCAGGCCGTTGGCCTTAAAGATAACCCTAGGCTTGTGCGACCAAATCATCTGTCTTTTTAAGCCAACGACCTGATACTAAACATGAAAATATCAAGATCGCATAAATCGAGTAAAAGAAAAAAATACGAGAAAAACAATGCTGCTAGAAGATTTTGAGTTGATTGATTTGACGCATGTAATGCATCCGGGTATTCCTACATGGACGGGGTCTTGCGGATATTGCCTCGATGTTAAAATGGATTACGATGAAACATTTAAGGTTCAGCAAATGAAGATGCATGCCGGAATAGGCACACACATGGACGCGCCCTCCCATCGTTTTGAAGGAGCTGCTTCCATTGAAAGCATTGCCTTAGAAAACCTTATTTGCAAAGCTGCTTGTATTGATGTGTCTCATAAGGCAACAGCTGATTACACAATTAGTCTGCAAGATATCTTAGATTACGAAAAAGATCATGGACCGATTATAAAAAATAACCTTGTGATTGGCTACACAGGATGGGATAAATACTGGAACACTCCTGATTTGTATAGAAATGTTGATGGTAATGGAAAAATGCACTTCCCTTCGTTTTCTGAAGAAGCTGCCCTTTATTTATTAGAAAAAGATATTGCAGGGCTTGCTATTGATACCCTCTCTCCTGATTCCCCTCTTTCCACATTTCCTGTGCATAAAGCCATTTTAGGGGCAGGCAAATATATCATCGAAAACATAGCCAATGCAGCCCAAATGCCCCCTAAGGGAGGCTACGTCATTGTGCTGCCCATTAATGCCCAAGGAGCAACAGAAGCCCCCATAAGAATCATCGGCCTAAAACCTTTACCACAGAGGGCAAAAGAATAAAAAAACCCTCTCTCTCTTTCCCCCCTCTGTGGTTTCTTGTCTCTGTGGTTTAATCTTTAGCTAACACTTGAGAACACAGGGGCTTGCATTTTTTTAAACCACAGAGGGAAGAAAACCACAGAGGAAGAAAGAGGGAGAGAAAAAAAATTTACCTCTCTGTGGTGAAAAAATGGTTAAAAATAAGATTTGCTTTAATAGGATAAAAAGCTCCATGTTAATTAGAAATTAGACTATAATCATCTCTTTAACGCCAAGGAGCAACCTTATGTCATTTCTTTTCACGCTTTTTTCTGTTGGTTTGTTTTTTTCTTCCTCTCTTTTCTCTGAAAAGGAGCCTCTTAAAACAGAGGTGATTTCAGAAGAACTCCTCAAGACAAAAAACCTCTTTGGCTACGATTTAAACATCACAGTGATTCCCGGAAATAGTTCCGATATCATGCTTTTATTCCATGGATATGGAGGCGATTTCCGCGTTGCAGAGCACGTTAAATCAGGAGGAGCTGTTCAAGACACTCTTATTAGCTTTAACTTCCCTGATCACAGCATCAAAAGAGAAGGAATATGTCCTGAAGACACTTCTTTTGGTTCTGTAGACGAGCTTCTTCCCCCTCTTTTTATCTTAAAAAAATGCGTTGTTGACATGAGTCTTGAGAAAATTAACCTTTATGGATTTTCTGCAGGAGGCGCTGCCGTTATTAATACCATAGGCATTCTTAACTCCTCTACTTATGACCAAGACCTACAAAAAGTAGGAATTACAGCCTCTGATAAAGAAAAGATATTAGCCGCTATTGAAAAAGGACAAGTGATTCTTGATGTTCCTTTGAAATCGATAGAAGAAATTATGGATTTTAGAGGAAGCAGCCATGAACTTGAAGTGATTGCTGCAAGATATAAACAAAACAATCTTCGCCCGATTGACTCTATTGAAAAACTACAAGGACTCACTCTTAATATTACCGTCTATTTTCAAGATCCCGATGGGACTCTTTCTAATAGAGATGACGCCCTTTTTATTGAGCGTTTAAAAAAATATAATCATGGCATTACAGATGTAATTATCGGGAAACAAGGCGAATTGCATAACAGTTACCACAGGGCTCTTTTTAATTTTTATAGAGAAAAAACAGCGAATCCTCAAATAGTCACCTCTCAGCAAGTCTCTCTTGCAGATGATCTGCTTTATATAGAAGTAAAAGACTTGACTCCCTTAGAAATAGTTGAGGTGAAAGCGCATACTACCGATAGCGAAGGAGAAATTTGGGAATCTCATGCCATTTTACGTGTTAATGAAGAAGGGTCATTAAAGCTTAATGAACAAGCTGCCATTGAAGGAACCTATGAAGGAGTAGATCCTATGGGACTTTTTTGGTCTATTGAGCCTACCTCTTCTAGGTTTAAACTCTTTAAAACAGAAGATGACAAAATGGTTTATACATTCCAAGTCTTTAGAAAAGAAAAATGTATTGCTACAAAAGAAATTGTCAGGCTTAAAAATGCTTTAAACGTAGAAAAAATAACCGTTAATGAAGAAGGCATTAAAGGCTCTCTTTTTCTTCCGCAATCCGATAAACCCTTGCCTGCCATTATTACATTAAGTGGGTCGAATGGAGGGATTAGTGAAACGCGGGCCAAAGCTCTTGCAGCTCACGGGTATGCCGTTTTAGCTCTTGGCTATTTTGGCATAGAAGGACTGCCCTCTAATCTAGAAAACATTCCCTTAGAATATTTTGAAAAGGCGATTGGCTGGATGAAAAATCAAAGCGCTATCGACGCCAATAGAATAGGTCTTTTTGGAGCCTCAAGAGGAGCTGAGCTCTCTTTAATTTTAGGGTCCTTTTTCCCCTCCTCTTTTAAAGCAATTGTCGCAACAGCTCCTAGCAGCGTGATTTATTCAGGACTAGAAACAAAAACATCTGCCTGGACTTACAACGGGAAACCCATTGGGTCCTACCTCACAGTAGAAAAAGTAAAACCTAAAAAAAATGAAGGAAGAAACGAAAGCCTTCCTATTACTACGGCCTCTTACTTTTTAAAAGGAATGCAAAACAAAAAAGCTTTTGAAGAAGCTCTTATTCCTGTAGAAAATATTCAGTGCCCTCTTCTTATCATATCAGGCGGTGATGATAGAATGTGGCCTTCCTCTTTATTTGCTAAACAAATTAAAAAAAGACTCAAAGAAAAAGGCTCTAGCATCGATTGCATCCATCTTGATTACCCCAAAGCGGGTCACCAGATTAATGTCCCTTATCTCCCCTCTTCGCCGGTTTATTTCCATCCTATTGGCAAGCTCTGGTTCTCTATGGGTGGCTCGCCCAAAGAAGACGAATTTGCGAGCCGCGACTCCTGGGAAAAACTCCTCAACTTCTTCAACCAAAACCTCTAAAGAAAACCACAGAGAGATTTTTTCTCTTTTTTTCTTCCTCTGTGGTTTCTTGTCTCTGTGGTTTAAAAAATGCAAGTCCTTGTAAGCTCAAGTGTTAGCCGAAGATTAACCACAGAGGGAAGAAACCACAGAGGGGGGAAAGAGGGGGAGGGATTTTTTATGTCCTCTGGGGTTTCTTAGATTTTTGGTGACAAAATTAATTTTTTGGAGTTAAGGTTACTTCTGAAAAAATGAGGTACCTTATGCTTAAAACACTGCTTTGTGCGCTGCCCCTTATCCCTTTATGTGGAGCTGAAACACCTGCTCCACAAAAAAAGACCATCTGCTTAAACATGATTGTGAAAAATGAAAGCGATGTCATTACAAGATGCCTCGATTCTGTGCGCCCGCTTATTGACACATGGGTGATTGTCGATACAGGATCAACAGATGGCACACAAGAGGTTATTAAAAAGCATATGAAAGATATCCCCGGAGAGCTTTATGAAAAGCCGTGGGTGAACTTTGGATACAACAGAGAAGAAGCGCTTCAGCTAGCTAAAAATAAAGCCGATTACATTCTCTTTATGGATGCAGATGACAAACTCTCCTTTGATCCCCAGTTTAAACTTCCTGAATTGAATCTTGATTTCTACGCCATTCCAACACGCTCAAAAGATACAGAATGCGTGCTTCCGCGCCTTATAAAATCAAGTGTTGATTGGCACTGGCACGATGTTTTGCACGAATATATCCAAGCTAAAGAAGAGACTAAAGGCGCTATGCTAGATGGGGTAGAATATGTGTATTTGCATGAAGGCTCGAGAGCAAAAGACCCGCAAAGATGCCAAAAAGATATAGAAGTGCTTCATCAAGGACTAAAAATCGATCCTGAAAACTCTCGCTATGTCTTTTATCTCGGCATGACTTATATGCATGCAGGAGATTACAAAAACGCCCTTAAATATTTTGAGCAAAGAGCCGAAATGGGGGGCATTGAACAGGTTGTCTTTGTGTCTAAACTCCATGTAGCCAAGCTCCAAGATGAATTAAAGATGGATAAGGCCGTAATAGAAAAAAGCTATGCCGATGCTTTCAAGTATTTCCCTTCAAGGATAGAGCCCCTTTACTACCTTGTTAAACGAGCAAGAGAAGAAGGCAGCTACCAAAAAGGTTTTGATATTGCGAGTTTAGCTCTGCACATCCCTAGAAGCTATTCTGTATTTTTAGAAAAAAGTATTTGGGAATATGCTCTTCTTACCGAATATGCCATTTGCGCCTACTATGTGCAAAAATACAAAGAAAGCTCTAGCGCCTGCGATAAAGTGCTAGCGTTGCAAGACATCCCTGCTAACTATAGAACCGAGATGGAATCTCTTCAGAAAGAGCTCCATAGCATCACCATTGAAAAAGTCCAAAGCAAAATTTTTGAACTGATCACCCCTAAGTAACCATGCTAAAATTGCTTTTGCTTTGCTTGTCTTTTGCTCTAATTACAGACGCTAAAACCGTTTGCCTTAACATGATTGTAAAAAATGAAGCCCATGTAATGGAAAGATGCTTAAAACCTCTAAAAGGCCTAATTGATTACTGGGTGATTGTCGATACAGGATCAACAGATAGTACTAGGGAAGTCATTAAAGAGTTTATGAAAGATGTCCCAGGAGAATTACATGAGCGCCCTTGGGTAGATTTTGGGCATAATAGAACAGAGGCTCTAAATCTTGCTAAAGATAAAGCAGACTTTATTTTATTTATGGACGCCGATGAAAACCTTGTCTTTGAAAAAGATTTTGCCCTGCCCTCTTTAGAAAAAGACTGCTACTACATCACTGTTTACAACAGCCTTTTCGGAGGGCAAAGAACCTTTCTTATTAATAGCGCACTTGATTGGAAATGGGAAGGCGCTATGCATGAGGCGTTAATTTGCAGCCAAATGAAAACATCTGAAGCGTTAACAAATGTAAAAGTAGAAACAAGCTCCGATGGCAACCGCTCAAGAGACCCTAAAAAATACCTCAAAGATGCAGCTGTCCTAGAGGAAATGTTAGAGAAAGACCCTACAAATACAAGGCATATGTTTTACCTTGCCCAAAGCTACCACAATGCAGGAGAGTTCCCCTTAGCCGTTAAGAATTACAAAAAAAGAGCCGCAATGCATGGCGGCTGGAATAAAGAAATATTTTGGTCCTTTCTTGCCGCTGCAAAACTGCAGCAACACCTTAAAGAGCCTGCAGAAATATTTATTCGAGATTACAATAAGTCTTATGAAAGCGATAAAACAAGAGCCGAGCCTCTTTTTTACATAGCAGACTACTTTCATGGACAAGAAAACTACGCGCTAAGCTACCTCATTACCAAAGCAGCGTTGGAGATTCCCCTTCCAAACGATGGCATGTTTGTAGAAAGCTGGATTTACGAATACGGACTTACTCTAGATTGCGCTAATGCCGCAGCCCAAATGGGAAAATACGAGGAAGCTAAAACCCTTTATGAAAAAGTCCTAGCCTGCAAAACCCTCCCCGAAAACTACCAGAGAGAAGCCTCCAGCACCTTGGAGCTTATTAAGACTCACATCCATAAGATAAACAAAGAGAAGTAAATCTCTCTCTTTTCTTCCTCTGTGGTTTCTTACCTCTGTGGTTAAAAAAATGCAAGCCCTTGCGCTCTCAAGCGTTAGCCAAAGATGAAACCACAGAGACAAGAAACCACAGAGGAAGAATAGAGAGAGAGAAAAATTACTTCTCTTTCCCTCTTTTCTCTGTGGTTTCTTACCTCTGTGGTTAAAAAAATGCAAGTCCTTGCACGCTCAAGCGTTAGCCAAAGATGAAACCACAGAGACAAGAAACCACAGAGAAGAAGAGAGAGAGAGAGAGAAAAAAAATTATCCTCTTTGTTATTGGGGGATTTGGGAGAGGGCAGCGTTGTTGTTGTTTCTTACGGTTTGCAAGAAGTCTTCGGGAACAGCAGGTGTTGCCAAAATCTTTTCGTAGGCCTTATTAGCTTCGCTAAATTTGCCCATTAAAAAAGCTGCATTGCCAAAAGTAAAATTTAGCCCAAACTTGTAGATGTTTTCGTTGCAATAAGAAAAGCGTCTTTCAGCTTCGCTTGGCAAAGGGATACTAAGAGCAAACTCTGAGACCAAATACCCTAAAAGATGATGCTCTTTTTGAAGTAGATAATTAGCAAGCTTATAAAGAGGTTCAGCTCTTGTAGGAAAATGTTTATGAGCTCTTGAGTAACTAGCCACTACTTTTTCAAAAGGTCTATTTAATTCCTCTTCAAGCATTCCGACAAAATACATCGACCAAAACACCTCTCCTGTATTTTGCCCACCCATTAAAGAGCGCTTCTCATAATTTTGGAGGGCTAAATCTAATTTCCCTGCATTAAAATACGATTGGCCTAAATAAAAAACATGGCGGCTATTTTGAGGATCTTTCTTTAGAGCTTCTTCTAAAACAAGAGCATCCTTCATATATTTTTCAGGATCTTGAGAACGTCTGCCCTCTTTATTATCGGCAAATACCTGCACATTTTCTAATACAGCCCAATCCCCTTCTTGTACATTAAGATTTAAAAGCTCCTCGTGCAATACCCCTTCCCAATGCCAGCCAGCCAAACGATTATTAATCATCTGGACATGCAAAGCTCCATTGCCTCCAAACGTATAAAGCGGGCAATAGTAATAGTGTTTATTCAGCTTCGATTTATCAAGAGAAGATGTACATACCACCCTTTCATCGGCATCGATAAAAAATAAGTAATCGGCTTTATCTTTAGCCAAAATAAGAGCTTCATTTCTGTTATGCTCAAAATTCACCCAAGGCTTTTCGTGAAGCTCGCCAGGAATGCCGCTAAGGGCCTCCTTGATGATTTCTTGCGTGCCATCGGTTGATCCTGTATCGACAATCACCCAATAATCAATCAACCCTTTTACTGAATTTAGGCATTGCTTAATTGCCTTGCTCTCATCTTTCACAATCATATTTAAGCAAACAGTCTTATCCTTAGCCTCTAATGTTGTCATAAACACCCCTGCAATAAAAAGTAAAAAAGCCTTAAGCATAGAAAATCTCAGATTTTTTTTGATTCGTTCGTATATACCCCAAAACCCGAAAATTCATCAACTGAAACCACAAAGAAGTGTAAATAAATAAAAAGGGGCAGCTTTTTAGCTGCCCCTTTGGGTTTTCCTAAAGGTTATTTAGGGGTTTAGAATCTCCACTCAAAGCGCACTGCACCTTTTTGTGTAGTTGTTTGGCCATTGAGTTCTGCGCTATAGCGAAGAGTTACATCTAACCCAAAATCACTCATGAAGCTGATTTCAGCACCAGGTGACCAAAGGGTGATTGCTTTATTCCATGTTCTTACAGCAAACTCGCCTGGCTGGTTAATAAACGCTGATTCATAGTGTTTAGTTCCTAGGTAGGTTTCATTAACTGCACTTAACCATACTGATGGAGCAAAGCATCCGTAGCAAGAGCAGATACTTGTTGTAAAGGCAAGTCCTGCTTCTGAACGTAGCATGTTTGTGTGTCTTGCCTCTACATCGAGGTTAAGAGATCCAGCTCCACTTTCAGTGAATCCTTTTTGGTGTAGATACATGTAATCTACATTTGCAAAAGGCTCTAAGAACACATCATATAAACCAACATCCCAGTCATATCCACCACCTAAGTGTGTCGTTACGCCATATCCTGTATTGGAATGCGTAGCTGTTCTATCTATTGTAACAGCAGGAAAGCTAACACCAAAATCTATATGACGTTTTGCATGATAAGAATCGATCCCTCCAACTAAAGCTCCTTCAACCCAGAATGTAGGTTTTGAGAACTCTGAATAGATGCCTAAATGTCCGGCATTCGCATACCCTTTACCACGGCTTGCATCCCAGTGGATGTTCTCTCTATTGTATCCGCCGCCGATGCCTAAAAGGATGCCACTGCAGAATGTGTAGTCAAAACCTGCAAGGATCCCTTCTACATTAGCTTTAAAGCCAACTTGCTCACCTACCTTATCTTGATCCATGTAGTAGCCAAATGGCTCTAGCCATGCTCCCATGTTATAATCACCGGTATACTCTTCACCAAATCTCATGTAACATCTTTTTGATGAAGGGTGGTTAAGAAGAGAAGCTACTAAGCTGCTTGTATTAGCATTAAGCAGATCAAAGGCTCCAAACATTGCTGGATGCAATTGGTCTAGGGCGCTTGATAGCTCTTGGCTATCCATTTTTGTTAATACCACAAGGACTTCTTCTAGATCTGACCCTGCTACTAAGCTCGATACGGGCAATGAATTGATGTAATTAAATACTTGGGTTGGGTTATGTCCAAATGGTGTTGCAAGGAATGACACGCCTCCTTCTAGTACATGGAGGTATGCATTATTTGCATCGTAGCGTAGGCTTAAAGCTAGGGTGGAATTTACCACGTTTAGGGTGCTAAATGTTCCGCTTACGCCTCCTGCTGCTGTGAGGAATCTGTAATTGCTCCCTTCAACGTATATCCCTGGAGCTGGTAGGGCATTAACTGTTCCTGCTAAGGAAGCTGTTCCTGTAATGTCTAACAGATCTGATGATAATGTAGGCCCTGGGGCTATTTCTATTTCTAAAGCGCCGGAAGATGTTTGCACAAAGGGTCCGACTACTATCATGGTTCCTATGCTATTTCCTGGGGCTACTGTTCCACTGTTGGTTAGGGATCCTACTCTTCCTATTCCCCCGAGTCTTGCTCCTCCATTAACTGTTGTGGATGAGTTTAGGATGGATCCGTTAACAAGAAGGGTTCCGGCTTCAACTGTTGTGGGCCCTGTAAAGAGAGGACTTGATGCCGTCAGCTCAAGCGTCCCGCTGCCAATCTTATGGAAGTCGCCAGATCCGCTGAGTGTTCCTGAAAGCGTATCAAAGTTGCTATCTGTTACAGAAATTCTATCGTTAGCTCCATTGAAGACGATATCTTGTGGTAGAGTAAACGAACCTGTTAACTCTAACACCCCACCATTGAAGACTAAGGTTGTTCCTGCACTTAAATTAGAAGCGCTGCCAAGACTTAATGTTGCTCCCGAATCGAGATTCGTAGGGCCTGTAAACGTGTTATTTCCTGTTAAGATAAGGGTTCCGCCTCCTGCTACAGTAAGAGCACCAGATCCACTAATGACTCCACTAAATGTTTGTGTAGAGCCATCAGTAGCAGCTGTTAAGTCGCCTGTTCCTAAATTAACACTACCGCCGCCGCTTAAGTTCCCTAGAGTTTGATCAAAGGTTCCTAATTGGAAGGTAGCCCCTGAGTTCACTGTAAGTAGTGTGCTTGTAGGAAGCGCATTCATGATTCCAATAAGAAGTGTTCCTGCATTGACATTTGTGTCACCTGAATACGTTTCATTGTTCGTTAGAACAAGTGTTCCGGTGCCTACTTTATTGAAGGGTCCTGTGCCAGTTACAACACCGCTAAGTGTCATGGTTTGGGTATTAGTATTAAAGTTAGCTCCTCCTGCAAGAGTAATTCCATTAGCAAGATTAACTGCCACGCCTTCTGCTTGAAGTGTTGTGCCAGCTGCCATGGTTAATGTGCCTGAGCTAATGGCTCCACTAACTGCCACACCAAGAGTTCCAGCTGTTAATGTTGTCCCTCCCCCATAACTATTGGTGTTAGTAAGAACAAGCTCGCCAGCGCCTAACTTATCAAGTGTTCCAGCTCCGCTAATAACGCCTGATAGGGTGAGTGTTTGGCCATTTGTATTTACATGCTCAGTTCCTGCTGCAAGGGTCACTGCATTCGTAAGACTTACTGAAGCTTCTGCTTTAAGTGTTGTACCTGCACTCATTGCCAAGACACCGCCGCTAAGAGCTGCGCTATTTCCAACACCTATGATTCCGGCATTCAAGTTTGTATTACCTGAGTAAGTATTGACTCCGCTTAATACAAGCTCACCTGATCCTATTTTATTAAGAGGACCAACTCCGCTTACCACACCCGATACTGTCAACGTGCTTGCTTGAGAATCAAATGTCGCACCAGCAATGAGGTTTATTCCATTATTTACACTAAAGTTGCCTTCAGCTTGTAATGTTGTACCCCCTGTCATGGTCAATGTGCCTGTTCCTAGAACGTTGTTATTCCCCACGCCAATTGTTCCGGCTGTTAGCGCAGTTCCACCTGAATAGGTATTGCCACTACCACTTAGAATGAGTGTTCCAGAACCTATTTTGCTTATTTGACCTGCTCCCGTGATAGATCCTGCCATCGTAAGGCTATTAGCTTGAGTATCTATTGTCTCAGTTCCAGCTAGAAGATTTGTTGGATTACCGATACTAAAGCTACCATCTGCTCGCAATGTAGTTCCAGCAGTCATTGTTAGCGTGCCAGATCCAAGCGCATTAGCACCCGCAACTCCAATTGTACCTACGTTTAGATTTGTTCCTCCTGTGTAGGTATTGGTATTTGCAAGAACTAAAGTTCCAGCTCCTACTTTATTAAGAGGTCCGCTTCCACTAACAACTCCTGAGAGAGTAAAGGTGCTTCCATTACTATCTACACTTGCTGACCCTGTAAGATTGACTGGATTTAAAAGAGTTAATCCTCCAGTTCCTGCAAATAAGGTTGTAGTAGCTGCCATTGTTAGTGTGCCCATTCCTAAGGATGTGTTATTTCCTACAGAAAGTATTCCAAGATCTAAGAATGTTCCGGCTGTATAGGTATTGGCATTTGGTAGAGAAAGAGTCCCTGCTCCCACTTTGTGAAGAGGTCCACTTCCACTAATAGCACCTGATAGAGTAAAGGTGGTTCCATTACTATCTACACTTGCTGACCCTGTAAGATTGACTGGATTTGTAAGAGTTAATACTCCAGCTCCTGCGGACAAGGTTGTAGTAACTGCCATTGTTAATGTGCCCATTCCTAAGGACCCGTTATTTCCTACAGAAAGTATTCCAAGATCTAAGAATGTTCCCGCTGTATAAGTATTGGCATTTGGTAGAGAAAGTGTTCCTGCTCCTACTTTGTGAAGAGGCCCACTTCCACTAATAGCACCTGATAGAGTAAAGGTATTTCCATTACTATCTATACTTGCCGACGCTGTAAGATTGACTAGATTTGTAAGGGTTAATCCTACAGCTCCCGATTGAAGAGTTGTACCTACATCCATTGTAAGAGTTCCACTTCCAAGAGCTGAGCTATTACCAACAGCAATTACTCCTAGAGTAAGGTCTGTTCCACCCATGTAGGTGTTTGCTCCGTTAAGAACAAGCGCTCCCATTCCAGTTTTTTCTAATAAACCAGAACCACTGATGACTCCTGTGCCAAAAGTAAATGTAAACCCGTTGGTATCAAAGGTATCTGTCCCAATTAATTGAATACTGTTAGTTACAGTAAAGTTACCTTCTGCTAGAAGAGTTGTTGCATTTTCCATTGTAAGAGTTCCTGAAGGATCTCCTAGCGCACCAGTTCCTGCTGCGCTGCTTATTCCTATGCCAATGGTTCCTTGATTTAAATGGGTTCCAAGCGTGTAGGTGTTAGCTTGATCTAGGATAAGTGTTCCTGCATTTCCAACTCCTACGTTAACTTCAAGGGGCCCCACACCGGAAATCACCCCTCCTTGAGTCGCTGTGCTGCCAGTGGAAACATTGATTGTTGAACCTCCTACAAGCACAATCGGATTCGAGATGGAAAAATTTCCAAGATATTGGAGAGTTGTTCCTGCAGCCATGGTGAGAACACCTGCACTATTACCTAGCACATTACTAGCTCCAATGGCAATGGTTCCTACATTAAGGTTTGTTCCCGCTGTGTAGCTATTTGTGCTATTGGTAAGTGTTAATGTTCCTGCGCTCGTTTTGGTTAAGGGACCTGTTCCTGTGATTTGTCCTGAAAGAGTGAGATTAAAGGCATTTGAATCAAATATAGAATTTGGATTTATGGCAATTGGATTGGATAGAGAGAAATTCCCTTCGGCTTGCAGGGTTGTTCCTCCTGTCATGGTAAGAGTTCCGCTTCCAAGAACATCGTTATTACCTATACCAAGAATTCCGGCGGTGAGACTTGTTCCGAGTGTATAGTTATTTCCCCCATTCGTAAGAACAACAGTTCCCGCTCCACTTTTTTGTAAAAGACCGGCTCCTGTAATCATCCCTGTAAGGGTTAAGGTATTTCCATTACTATCAAAGTCATCTGTTCCTGTTAAGGTAATGCCATTTGCTAAAGTTACCCCTG
>JABDCQ010000007.1:0-14059 GCA_013288075.1 Chlamydiota bacterium
ATGGCTATAGAGTAAGCATAAAAAAGCTTTCTAAAGAAAGAGAGCTCTTGCAAAGGCTTTTCAGGAATTAGGCTATTTTTTTGTATTTTTAAGCGTGTGATTGTAAAGAGCTCTTTAGGAGGCGGAGGGCATTTAGCAAGAGTCAGCAGAGGGTTTTCTTCTTTTGCTTTAGCTAAAGTCAAAAGAAGGGAGGCTGCCTCTAAAAGCGCTACTTTAAGCTCTTCATCCGCGCTATTATCGGGGATAGGGGCTAAAAGAGGCCCAAGGTCTTTAAAATTAAGCTTTCCTTCTAAAATAGCTTCCCAGTAACTCCAAAACTTCTTAAGTAAGTCCTTTGATAAAGAAGGAATTCCTATTTTAGCACCTGGCGGTTCCATAAGAAGGATTAAATGCGTTAAAAATTCTGGGGCTAGTTCTTCAACCTTAAGAGCCGGAGTGAAAATAGAAAGGGTGTTTGAAGTGCTAGGGGTTTCTGCTAATGTTACATGTTCTTTTTGAAGAATCGCATACTCTTCATGCTCATCTTCTTTTAAAAGTAGGCCCGCTTTATTTAAATGCTCAAAGGTTATAGGGTTTTGAATATCTTGTTTGTATTGCTCGTATAAAGAGAGCATTTTAGCTGTTTCTTTTTCATAATTTGGAGTTTCAAAAGGATTAAATCGAACGCCTTGGAATTGCTCTTTTTGAATTTTATCCATAAGGAGTTTTGCTTTTAAAAGAAAAGCAAGCGTTCTAGAAGTTCTAGGTTTTTCTTCTAAAAACCACTGAAGAATGGTGCGAAAGAGGTCCTTTTCTTGAGGCTTATAATCTCCTTTTTTCTCTATAGCTTCTAGAAAGCGAAGAGCCTCTCCAAGATTTCCTTCAACATAGTAGACATAAGATAGATAAAGAAGAGAGGCGTAAGAACCCTCTATTTCCCCTTTTTGATTAACTCTCAGCTTTAAAGAGGGGAAATTCATTAGGAAATTAGGCGTTTTGTTAAATGTAACTTTGTCTTTTTTTACCATTTTATAAGGCAAAAAAAGAAACTCTTTAACGCCTTTGCTTTTACTTGTAAAGGGAAGCATAAATTCCTCATAGTGAGGAATTTGATTTAAAAGAGGCCCTGTATTTTCTACCCAAAGCTCTCCTAAAGAAGAAACCCAATCTCCCTCTTCATTTTTATAAAGATTTAAAGGAGGGTGGAAAAGGCGTATTTCATCAATCTGTTTTGTTTTTTTATTTTCAAGAAAGACAATTTCACTCTCTCTTACACATCTAAAGAAAGCTAGAAGGGGATTCTTCGTATTTAAGATAACTTTTTTCCCCTCAAAGCTTTCCATGCGCGTTATCTTTTCCGCTCCTTTATCAAGGCTTAAGACAAAAGAGTTTTTAAAGAGCTCGCTTTGCGTTTCAAAAGCATTGAGCCTCTGTGGAAAGTAATATGCTTTTGAAGCATCCCTTACACTTTGCCAAATCCCAAAATGGGTAAATCCTTTAGGGGTGCTTTTATCACTTTCTGTGATCTTTTTATGGATGAATGTCTCTCCATTTAAAAGGAGTGTGATTTCAAGTCTTTGCGATTGGGTAAAAAACGTTGCATGACAAGAGGTGTCTCCTACACTCCAGGTATAACACTCTTTACACTCTTCGCCTGAAAAAATCTTTTCTCCAAAATACTTTGCATTTCCAAAAAGACATTTATAAAGAGGATTCCGACGTATTTCTTGAGGGATCATCGCTTTTAAAGGGGCTCTTTTTTCGGAGAAACTTTGGTTTCCGAGTGTCTCTAAAATATTTTGCTCTATATGGGGAATTAAGGTTTCTTGTAAGAAAGGAAGCGTAATATTAGTTCCTCCAAATACAGCATGCTTGTACGCCTTAAAAAATAGCGCCGGATCTTCTAAGGCAAGGTTTTGGTGTGCATCTAAATAAAACATGCATAAAGAAGGCTCTGGATTACTTTTTTCTATAGCCTTCTTTAAATGCTCTTTTCCCAAAAGTCCTTCAAACTCGGTAAAATAGTCAGGGATTTCTATTGCTAAGGCGGCATGAGAAACATGCTTCTTAATTTTATCGGAAATAAATAAAAGAAAGGCCGCACTAAGGAGTTTTTTTTCTTTTAAAGCTATAGAAATAAGCCTTTTAAGTTCTACGCCCATTTGGCTTACAAAATCTGAATTTTGAGTAACAAACGAAGATAAATACTGTTTCAAGAAAAGCACTTGGGCAATTCTTCTTTGTGTATGAGAATCTTCTAATAGATGGGGGTCAGATAAAATCTTTTGAAAGACTTGCAATACGCTTTCAGTGTCGTTATTACGAAGGGCTAAAAGATCAAATTCATGTGCTGTGTCTGTATCTAAAGAGGGGTAATCTCTTGCTTGGCAATAAGCTGAAGTAGGTGTTCTTTTATGATGCAAAAAAGAACTTCCGATATCAAGAGGAAGATTTCCAAAAGCTTGCAGGTGAAGGTCTTCGTGTTCTCTTACAAAACTCCTGCTGTTTGGCTCATAACAAATTTCCCCATTCTCTTTTAAAGAAGGATCGATAAGCGTGATATCTTTAAGGAATTTCCCTTCTATTCTAAAATCAATTCTTTTTAATTTTGCTACATGTTCTTGAGTCTTTTTTGCAATAGCATCGGCTGATACCGTGTCTCCATCAAAATCATACCCATTTAAATCAATTGCCTCCTTGAAGGCTGAAAATCCATGCTTCAAAGCGGAGACTTTACTTGTCAAAAGAATAAAACAATAAGGATCGAGTATAATTGTAGATGTAATAGAGTGCCTACGAAGATCGATATAGAAAGGGGAGAGTAAGCCTTTGTTATCCGCCCTTTTTATTGTATTATCTACATCAGGAAGGAAAGGCGCTTCATAAGGTTTCCCCTCAAATCCTTCATGTAAATGAAGAAGGTGTTTGTATAAAACTGGCCAGAAAGAGTGCTGAGGGTCAGTTGTAATAAAGCCTGTAGGTAGATCATTTTTGCGGTTTTCTTTCTTGAAAAAGCTTTCTAGCTTAAGAACTTTTTCTTCTTTTTGAGGGGTTAAAGAATGGGGTAAATAAAGATTTTCAAAATTTCCCAGATACCGATTAGCTGTATATCCTTCAAGAGCTAGAGTTTGGCATTCTTCTTTGGTTAAACCTGATTTTTTAGCTTCTTCTCCAAGTGTTTTATAATCTGTTGCAATGCTTCTAAAATGAGGGATTTTTGAGTGAAGACGCTTTAGTTTTTCTTGTAATAGCAAAAGAAGAAAGGCATTTGTATTTAAAACGCTTAAGACTTCATTTATTTTAGGACGGGTATGTTGTAAAAGGAGCCTTGCTTCCATTAAATAGTGGGTTATTGTTTCAATAAGAAGACTTGCTTTTTCCATTTGCGCGTCATTAAAAAGAGTGAAATCTACATCAAGAGCAAAAGGTAAAACATCTAATGTATAAGAAGAGACTTTGGCTGCATTTAAATACTGCTTTTCATTAAGAAGGTTATTGGAATAGATGCAAAGCTCTTCTAGGGCCTCAAGAAGCAAGTCAAGGGATTCAGCTGATAGAGGAGCTAATCCGATGCTTTTTAAGCGATTAAACGCTTCCACCTGATGTATTTGAAGAAGAGGGGGTTCTTCTTTAGAAAGTCCACTTTTCGCATTTTCAAGCTGAATAGAAATACTTTCAGTTTTAATCGTCTTTTCGAAGGTCTTTTTTCTTAAAGCTTCTTTTTGCTCTATGTTTTTAAGCTCTCTATGCGCTACACGGCTCTCTATTTTTCTTTTAAGCTTATCTACAATAGAAGTAGCCGCCTCTTTTCCATAAGTCGCTTCAATCTTTCTTTCTAGCTTTTCTAGTTTTTTAAAAAGAGCGGAGGAAAATTCAGCTAGGTTATCTTTGCTTAAAAGGCCCTCTACTTTTGTAAGCGCGTTTAACATATGGTTTGCCATATGAAGTAGAAAAACGGGCTTTTCCTTTAAAGGGAATGAGGTGTCCTGAAGCCAATTAAAAAGAAGGGATAGAGGATCTTCTTGAGTCTTTACTTTGCGCGTGCATTCTGTGTGAATTTTCCCCTCATGCATTAAAACAAGGCTTCTTAAAAAGTCTTTCTGAAGGGGAGCTTCTTGTGGGAAAAACTCTTTGAATAGCTCTTTCGGAACAGTATTTAAAACATCTCTTCTTCTTATATATTTAGAATCAAGAGTAAAGGTCTCTTTATTAGGAATAGAATGTTTAGATAAAGCTTTTAAAAAGGGCTCAAAATTCTTTTCTTCAAGACTATATTCGATATAAGCATCCTTTTTATGGACAAGAGAAAGGTCATCAGGAGTTAAGCTGTAGCTTCGGATAATATATTGATCTTTTTCTTTATAAATACTTAGTAAAGCCGGATAAAACCTTGTTCCTACATAATATCCTGAGGCAAGAAGTTCGGGGTAGTCTTTTGTTGTTCCTTTAAACTCTTCTATAAAAGGGGCGTAGTCCAAAGAAGGGGTTAAAAAAGCTTTACTGCGCTCAATAGCTCCTTCAATAATAGCTGCGCCCTCTCCTCGCATTTCTTTAATGAGCGTGTTTGTTGTTTCTAAAAGGCCAAAAAAAGCTTCGGGGGAGTGTAAGCTGTAGTCTAGTAAAGATTTTAAGTGCTCCCCGGAAGTTTCTTTTTCTTTATGAATTTCTAAAAACACATAAATGGCAAGACCCAGTTGAAAGAAAACAATAAACAGATTTAACCAGCTGGATTGTTTAATAAGCTCTTTATATCTGGAACAAAACGAAATGGGTTTAATTTCTTCTTTAAGATGCACTCTTTTTACAGAAATAGAAGGGGAGGCAAATGCGAGAATTTCGGTTAAAACGCCATCAACACACACAACAGCTGTTCCCTTTTCTGCATCAAAGCTATTTATGCAAATGGTTGTGGCACCGTAAAAATGGGAGATGATTTCTTCTATTTTTTCGGGAGAAAGGGGGATTAACGTTTGCACACAGACGTTTTTACAATACTTCTCTCTCCCTTCCTCTCTAATAAGAGAAAAGAATGAAAATTCCTTTATGTTAAGATTAACCGACATAAATACCCATTTTTCCAGGTATTTTAGAGCCTAAAGTGCTTAAAAATCAATTAAATACATTTATTTATAATTAAATGCTTTTATATTATTAAATAATGTAGTAAAATATATAAATAAAACAATAAAAATAGCGATTGGATTATGACAAACAATGTAAAAAACAGTATTTATTCAGACTTTGCCTCTCTCTTATTAGAGCCGGCAACGCTTCAGGCTATTAGAGAATCTGAAGTCAAATATGGAGTTATCATTTTAGGTTCTATTCCTAACACGCTAAATGATAGCTTGTTAGGTAAAGCGGTAGAGGCGCCTTCAGTTTTAGATAAGATAATTAAAAAAATTACTACTATTTTTGTTTTCATGCTGTACCTCCTCTACAATCCATGCAAAAATTATTTTAAAGTTAAAGACGGGGAAATGGTCAAATTCACCCTTTCTGACTCTATAGAGTACACCGTTTCTGAAATTTCAAGGGCAAATGATATCCGCGAGATGAAGGTCTATTTAAATAACAAAATACATGCCCCCGCTTCCCTAGATAGCTTAAAAAAGGATTTTGCCTTATTTAAACGTATATCTGTTATTTTTTCCCTGCCCGAGCAAAAGATCTTAAAATCGAAATTCAAGGAATTAAAACTTAATTACGTCCTCGCTTCCCACTCGGAATTTTTAATTCAATTTGCAAAGGATTTTGCAGCTAATTTTATAAAACAAGAAGTGCTAACTCTAAGGGGAGACTTCATCCTAGATCTTATGAGAGATCCTACAAAAATTGATCTCCTTTTTAAAAATACCGATTTCCGTAAAGAATTTGTCACAAGATTTATGCAGCATTTAGAGAAAACGTTAACCTCAAATCCTTTAGCCTTATCCATTTTCTTAGAAATTGGAGAAGCTTTCAAAGGGGAGTTGACATATAGTGAAAAAGTAAAATTTAAACTAGCTGAAAATGTTCTTCCTAAGCGCTTTGTTTTATCTGCTTTTGAAAAGCTCTTAAATGCCGGGATTGATGAAGGGGATAAAGTTTTTAACAATTTGGCCGCCACTTCTTTTGATACAGTAATTAATGAAGGATTTAATCTTTTAAAAACAGAAATTAGAAGTAACGAAAAGACGAAAAACTTATTTAACGCAGGTATTGAAATCCTTCTTGATCAGGGCTTTGCTTTCCTTAAGGCTAAACTTTCTAATGATTTTTTAAATGCTTCTCTTAAAACTTCAGTGCAGCAGGGGTTTTCAAAGCTTAGTTTACCCACTCAAAACTCTGCAGATGTTCCTCCCGATTAAATCTTAGTTTCAATTAAAGATTGGATATTTCTTCTTTATTATCAGCATGTTATAATTATTTAAAAATAATGATGTTGGCAATGTTATGTCTAGTAGTACACTTCCTATTTCCTTTAAGCAGCCGAACTTAGACAGTTTAACAGCGCAGTTAACTTTGCAAAAACCGGAAAAATACCATGTCATTTCTTCTCACGCCGGTATTTTAACGAAGATAAAAAATGTCTTTTTAAATATGGCGATTTTTTTTCTTAATTCTTGGAAAGCTTATAAGGCCAAAGAGATTTGCGCCCATATCGAAAAAGAGATAGCCTTAGTAAATCCCACTCTTATTCAATTGAGGCTTCATCCAAAACCAAATTTTGCTCCTTTAAGAACTCTATTAGATGAATGGAAGCAATGGGATCCAGAAAGTGAGATTCTAAATATTCAAGAATCTATAAATAAAATTTCCGCCAAATTTTTTACTCCCGTTATTCAAAACCCTCCATCCAAGTTTTCCTTTCCAGGCTTTATAAGGAAAAGAGTAGTCCCTAATTCCAATAGAGTAGAGATTAATCCTATTCAAAAGCAAATCTCTGATAAATTTGTAGAAGCTTTTAAAGATGAATATATTGCTAGTTTTTTTGCGAGGAAATTTTTCCCAGTAGAAGGATTGGAATCATTAAGCAAAGGTCCTAAAGAGGGAACATATATTATTCACCTTAAAGCAATGAACTCTAATTACACCATTCCTATAGGCACCGTAATTGATGGAACGCCTTTACCCCAAGAAATAAGGGGCATTGTAGGGAAGGTAGGATCTGTTGATAAAACGGCGAGCAGAAAAATTGAAGGGGCGTATTTCGTTTTAAACCGGGAAATCCATCTTGAAATTGAAAACGGTGTCATCTACTTTTTAACCGAACGCTTTGAAAGAAGAACTGTAGAGGATCATGGAAAAGCGCATGAAATGCCTTTAATGATGTACATTAGTGGTAAATCTATTATTGCTGAAAAATCTCAAGCTAAAACCATTTTTAGTGAGGGGCATTATGCAAGTATTGCACCCGTATGCATGAGCTATGACCTGGCCCAGCAAAAAGTCCACATGACCTATATTACAGATTTCGATCCAAAAAGCAAAAGTACGTTCCTAAAACTCATTTCCCCTTTTAAAAATGCTACCTCTGAATTTAGAAAAGAGGTGAATACCCCCATTCCACACCTACAGAGAAAAGAGATCTTCGCAAGAACCTTCGAAAACCTCACTTATTAGACTTCTTTCGAAACTCGCTTTGGTTGAAAAAATTAGTCATTTTTGTGCAGATTTACAATCAAATTTTTCAAAGCATGTGTAAATCACATGGTTGAAAAATTTGATTGTGAAGATGCCGAAAAGGACAATTTTAGCAAACAAATGGAGTTTCGAAAGAAGTCTATTAGATAAAGAGCCGTTATTTGCCGATAAAATTTGTGTTGTTTGCAACTTCTTCTGGAAGAATATCGGAAAAATCGAGTAGCCAATCCTCAGATCGAGTAGGGTAATGGCGTTTTGGAACACGAATTATTTCACTTTCTCTATTTGGCAATAGCGAAGCTTCTTCTACCCCGTCTTCTCTTTTTCTCTTTCTAGAAATTTCATCGTAGCAGTTCCTGCAGGCATTCTGGGTTTTGTTTAAAGGGTTTTTGTACCAAATAGATGTTGTTTTGGTGGAGCTGCAGGAGAAGCAGCTTTTTCCCTCTGCTGAACCTTTTTCTGCCATAATTCTTTGGTAGCAGTTCCTGCAGGCATTCTGGGTTTTGTTTAAAGGGTTTTTGTACCAATTAGATGTTGTTTTGGTAGAGCTGCAGGAGAAGCAGCTTTTTCCCTCTGCTGAACCTTTTTCTGCCATAATTCTTTGGTAGCATGTACTGCAGGCATTCTGGGTTTTGTTTAAGGGGTTTTTGGACCATCGAGAGGTTTTGGTAGAGCTGCAAGAGAAGCAGCTTTTCCCTTCGCTTGAGCCTTTTTCTGTCATAATTCTTCTGTAGCAGTTCTTACAGGCATCTTGAGTTTTGTTTAAAGGGTTTTTGTGCCATTGAGGTGTTTTGGTAGAGTTGCAGGAGAGGCAAGTTCGAGGCGTTAAAGTTTGTATAGCATTCATTCTTGCTCTCCCGTTGAGATGTTTGGGATTTCTACTCCGTCAAGAATGTCAGAAACATCAAGCATCTGATCTTGCGATCGAATGGGATAATGGCGTTTTGGAGCACGAATTTCTTTACCTTCTATATTTGGCAATAGTGAGGCTTCTTCCACAACGTCTTCTTTTTTTCTCTTTCTAGAAAATTTATCATAGCATTTCTTGCAGGCATCCTGGGTTTTATTTAAAGGGTTTTTGAGCCATTGGATTGTTTTGGTAGAGTTGCAGGAGAAGCAGCTTTTTCCTTCTGCTGAACCTTTTTCTGCGATAATTTTTCGGTAGCATGTACTGCAGGCATCTTGGGTTTTATTTAAAGGGTTTTTGTGCCATTCAGCTGTTTTGGTAGAGCTGCAGGAGAAGCAGCTTTTCCCTTCGCTTGAGCCTTTTTCTGTCATAATTCTTCTGTAGCAATTATTGCAGGCATCTTGGGTTTTATTTAAAGGATTTTTGTGCCATCGAGAGGTTTGGGTAGAGTTGCAGGAGAGGCAAGTTCGAGGCGTTAAAGTTTGTATAGCGTTCATTCTTGCGCTCTAGTTGAGGTGTTTGGGATCTCTATTGGGTCAAGAATGCCAGAAACATCAAGCACCTGATCTTGCGATCGAATGGGATAATGGCGTTTTGGAGCAGGAATTACCTCACTTTCTATATTTGGCAGCAGGGAGGCTTCTTCCGAATCATCTTCTCTTTTTCTCTTTCTAGAAATTTTCTGATAGCATTTAGAGCAGGCATTTTGGGTTTTGTTTAAAGGATTTTTGTACCATTGAGGTGTTTTGGTGAAGTTGCAGGAGAAGCAGACTTTTCCTTCTGCTGATCCTTTTTCTGTCATAATTCTTCTGTAGCATTTCTTGCAGGCATCCTGGGTTTTGTTAAAAGGATTTTTGTGCCATCGAGAGGTTTTGGTAGAGTTGCAGGAGAAGCAGCCTTTTCCTTCTGCTGAGCCTTTTTCTCTCATAATTCTTTGGTAGCATTTCTTGCAGGCAATCTGGGTTTTGTTTAAAGGGTTTTTGAGCCATTGAAGTGTTTTGGTAGAGCTGCAGGAGAAGCAGCTTTTTCCTTTTTCTGCCGCATCTTTCTCTGTCACAATTCTTCTGTAGCAATTATTGCAGGCATCTTGGTTTTTGTTTGAAGGGTTTTTGTACCATCGAGAGGTTTTGGTAGAGCTGCAGGAGAGGCAAGTTCGAGGTGTTAAAGTTTGTATAGCATTCATTCTTGCGCTCTCGTTGAGGTGTTTGGGATCTCTATTGGGTCAAGAATGCCAGAAACATCAAGCACCTGATCTTGCGATCGAATGGGATAATGGCGTTTTGGAGCACGAATTACTTCACTTTCTCTATTTGGCAATAGCGAAGCTTCTTTGAGCCCGTCTTCTTTTTTTCTTTTTCTAGAAATTTTTTGATAGCATTTCGTGCAGGCATCTTGGGTTTTGTTTAAAGGGTTTTTGAGCCATTGGGGTGTTTTGGTAGAGTTGCAGGAGAAGCAGCTTTTTCCTTCTGCTGAACCTTTTTCTGCGATAATTCTTTGGTAGCAATTATGGCAGGCATCTTGGGTTTTGTTTAAAGGGTTTTTGAGCCATTGGGTTGTTTTGGTAGAGTTGCAGGAGAAGCAGTTTTTCCCTTCTGCTGAACCTTTTTCTGCGATAATTTTTTGGTAGCAATTATGGCAGGCATCTTGGGTTTTATTTAAAGGATTTTTGTACCATTGAGGTGTTTTACTAGAGTTGCAGGAGAAGCAGCTTTTTCCTTCGCTTGAGCCTTTTTCTGTCATAATTCTTCTGTAGCAATTATTGCAGGCATCTTGGGTTTTATTTAAAGGGTTTTTGTACCATCGAGAGGTTTTGGTAGAGTTGCAAGAGAAGCAAGTTTTTCCTTCTGCTGAACCCTTTTCTGCCATAATTCTTTGATAGCATTTATAGCAGGCATCTTGGTTTTTGTTTGAAGGATTTTTGTGCCATCGAAAGGTTTGGGTAGAGCTGCAGGAGAGGCAAGTTCGAGGTGTTAAAGTTTGTATAGCATTCATTCTTGCGCTCCCGTTGAGGTGTTTGGAGTCTCTATTGGGTCAAGAATGCCAGAAACATCAAGCACCTGATCTTGCGATCGAATGGGATAATGGCGTTTTGGAACAGGAATTACCTCACTTTCTCTATTTGGCAACAGCGAAGCTTCTTCTAACCCCTCTTCTCTTTTTCTCTTTCTAGAAATTTTTTGATAGCATTTCTTGCAGGCATCTTGGGTTTTGTTTAAAGGGTTTTTGTACCATCGAGAGGTTTTGGTAGAGCTGCAGGAGAGGCAAGTTCGAGGCATTAAACTTTGTATAGCATTCATTCTTGCGCTCCCGTTGAGGTGTTTGGAGTCTCTATTGGGTCAAGAATGCCAGAAACATCAAGCACCTGATCTTGCGATCGAATCGGATAATGGCGTTTTGGAGCACGAATTACTTCACTTTCTCTATTTGGCAATAGAGAAGCTTCTTTGAGCCCGTCTTCTCTTTTTCTTTTTCTAGAAATTTTTTGATAGCATTTCTTGCAGGCATCTTGGGTTTTGTTTAAAGGGTTTTTGCACCATTGAGATGTTTTGGTAGAGTTGCAGGAGAAGCAAGTTTTTTCTTTTGCTTGGCCTTTAATTTCCAGAAAGCATTGCCTACAAGCATCTTGTGTTTTATTTAATGGATTTTTATGCCACCTTGTTGTTGAAGACGACTCGCAAGAGAAGCAAATTGGAGTCCTGAAAGTATGTACAGCATTCATTCTTGCACTCCGGTTGAGGTGTTTGGGATCGGGTCAAGAATGCCAGAAACATCAAGCACCTGATCTTGCGATCGAATGGGATAATGGCGTTTTGGAACAGGAATTACTTCACTTTCTCTATTTGGCAACAGCGAAGCTTCTTCTAACCCGTCTTCTCTTTTTCTCTTTCTAGAAATTTTAGTATAGCATTTCCTGCAGGCATCTTGGGTTTTGTTTGAGGGATTTTTGCGCCATTGAGATGTTTTAGTAGAGTTGCAAGAGAAACAGCTTTTTCCTCCGCTTGAGGCTTTTTCTGTCATAATTCTTCTGTAGCAATTATTGCAGGCATCTTGGATTTTATTTAAAGGGTTTTTGTACCATCGAGAGGTTTTGGTAGAGTTGCAAGAGAAGCAAGTTTTGCCTTCTGCTGACCCTTTTTCTGAGAGAATTCTTTGGTAGCATCTCCTGCAGGCATCTTGGGTTTTGTTTAAAGGTTTTTTGTACCATCGAGAGGTTGTAGTAGAGTTGCAGGAGAAGCAGCTTTTTCCTTCTGCTGAACCCTTTTCTGCCATAATTCTTCTGTAGCATCTCCTGCAGGCATCCTGGGTTTTGTTTAAAGGATTTTTGTACCATTGAGGGGTTTTGGTAGAGTTGCAGGAGAGGCAAGTTCGAGGCGTTAAAGTTTGTATAGCATTCATTCTTGCGCTCCCGTTGAGATATTTGGGAACTCTATTGGGTCAAGAATGCCAGAAACATCAAGCACCTGATCTTGTGATCGAATGGGATAATGACGTTTTGGAGCAGGAATTACCTCACTTTCTCTATTTGGCAACAGCGAAGCTTCTTCTAACCCGTCTTCTCTTTTTCTCTTTCTAGAAATTGTTTGATAGCAATTATTGCAGGCATCTTGGGTTTTATTTAAAGGGTTTTTGTACCATCGAGAGGTTTTGGTAGAGTTGCAAGAGAAGCAAGTTTTTCCTTCTGCTGAATCTTTTTCTGCCCTAATTCTTCGGTAGCATTTCCTGCAGGCATTCTGGGTTTTATTTAAAGGATTTTTGAGCCATTGGGGTGTTTTGGTAGAGTTGCAGGAGAAGCAGCTTTTCCCTTCTGCTGAACCTTTTTCTGCGATAATTCTTTGGTAGCAATTATGGCAGGCCTCTTGGGTTTTGTTTGAAGGGTTTTTGTACCATCGAGAGGTTTTGGTAGAATTGCAAGAGAAGCAAGTTTTTCCTTCTGCTGAACCCTTTTCTGCCATAATTTTTTTGTAGCATGTATTGCAGGCATCTTGGGTTTTATTTAAAGGATTTTTGAGCCATTGAGAGCTTTTAGTAGAGTTGCAGGAGAAGCAACTTTTCCCTTCTCTTGAGCTTTTTTCTGTCATAATTCTTCTGTAGCAATTATTGTAGGCATCTTGAGTTTTATTTGAAGGATTTTTGTGCCATCGAGGGATTTTGGTAGAGTTGCAGGAGAGGCAAGTTCGAGGCGTTAAAGTTTGTATAGCATTCATTCTTGCACTCTAGTTGAGATGTTTGGGATTGGGTCAAGAATGCCAGAAATATCAAGCACCTGATCGTGCGATCGAATGGGATAATGGCGTTTTGGAGCACGAATTACTTCACTTTCTCTATTTGGCAATAGGGAGGCTTCTTCCACTCCGTCTTTTCTTTTTCTCTTTCTAGAAATTTTATCATAGCATTTCTTGCAGGCATCCTGGGTTTTATTTAAAGGGTTTTTGAGCCATTGGGTTGTTTTGGTAGAGTTGCAGGAGAAGCAGTTTTTTCCTTCTGCTGAATCTTTTTCTGCGATAATTCTTCGGTAGCATTTCCTGCAGGCATACTGGGTTTTATTTAAAGGGTTTTTGAGCCATTGGGTTGTTTTGGTAGAGTTGCAGGAGAAGCAGCTTTTTCCTTCTGCTGAACCTTTTTCTGAGATAATTCTTTGATAGCATTTCTTGCAGGCATCTTGGGTTTTGTTTAAAGGGTTTTTGAGCCATTGGGTTGTTTTGGTAGAGTTGCAGGAGAAGCAGCTTTTCCCTTCGCTTGAGCCCTTTTCTGTCATAATTCTTCGATAGCAATTATTGCAGGCATCCTGGGTTTTATTTAAAGGATTTTTGAGCCATGGAGAGCTTTTAGTAGAGTTGCAGGAGAAGCAAGTTTTTTCTTTTGCTTGGCCTTTAATTTCCAGAAAGCATTGCCTACAGGCTTCTTGTGTTTTATTTAATGGATTTTTATGCCCCCTTGTTGTTGAGGACGACTCGCAAGAGAAGCAAATTGGAGTCCTGAAAGTATGTACAGCATTCATTCTTGCACTCTGGTTGAGGTGTTTGGGATCTCTATGGGGTCAAGAATGCCAGAAACATCAAGCACCTGATCTTGTGATCGAATGGGATAATGGCGTTTTAGAGCACGAATTGCTTTACTTTCTCTATTTGGCAATAGGGAGGCTTCTTCCACTCCGTCTTTTCTTTTTCTCTTTCTAGAAATTTTATCATGGCATTGCTTGCAGGCATCTTGGGTTTTGTTTAAAGGGTTTTTGCGCCATTGAGATGTTTTAGTGGAATTGCAGGAGAAACAAGTTTTTCCCTCTGCTGAATCTTTTACTGTCATAATTCTTCTGTAGCAATTATTGCAGGCATCCTGAGTTTTATTTAAGGGATTTTTGAGCCATTGGGGTGTTCTGATAGAACTGCAGGAGAAGCAAGTTTTTCCTTCTGCTGAACCCTTTTCTGCCATAATTCTTTGATAGCATTTCTGGCAGGCATCTTGGTTTTTGTTTAAAGGGTTTTTGTACCATTGAGGTGTTTTGGTGGAATTGCAGGAGAAGCAGCTTTTTCCTTCTACTGAATGCTT
>JABDCQ010000007.1:14159-26648 GCA_013288075.1 Chlamydiota bacterium
CAGGCATCTTGGTTTTTGTTTAAAGGGTTTTTGTACCATTGAGGTGTTTTGGTGGAATTGCAGGAGAAGCAGCTTTTTCCTTCTACTGAATGCTTTTCTGCCATAATTCTTCTGTAGCAATTATTACAGGCATCCTGGGTTTTGTTTAAAGGATTTTTGCGCCATTGAGATGTTTTGGTGGAGTTGCAGGAGAGGCAAGTTCGAGGCGTTAAAGTTTGTATAGCATTCATTCTTGCGCTCCTGTTGAGATGTTTGGGATTTCTATTGGGTCAAGAATGTCAGAAACATCAAGCACCTGATCTTGCGATTGAATGCGATAATGGCGTTTTGGAGAACGAATTACTTCACTTTCTCTATTTGGCAATAGGAAGGCTTCTTCCTCTCCATCTTCTTTTTTTCTCTTTCTAGAAATTTTATCATAGCATTTCCTGCAAGCATCTTGGGTTTTGTTTGAGGGGTTTTTGTACCAATTAGATATTGTTTTGGTAGAGTTGCAGGAGAAACAAGTTTTTCCCTCTGCTGAACCCTTTTCTGCTATAATTTTTTGATAGCATTTATTGCAGGCGTCTTGGGTTTTATTTGAGGGGTTTTTGCGCCATTGAGATGTTTTGGTAGAGCTGCAGGAGAAGCAAGTTTTGCCTTCTGCTGACCCTTTTTCTGAGAGAATTCTTTGGTAGCATCTCCTACAGGCATCTTGAGTTTTGTTTAAAGGGTTTTTGTACCATCGAGAGGTTGTAGTAGAATTACAGGAGAAGCAGCTTTTTCCTTCTACTGAATGCTTTTCTGCCATAATTCTTCTGTAGCAATTATTGCAGGCATCCTGGGTTTTGTTTAAAGGGTTTTTGCGCCATTGAGAGGTTTTGCTGGAATTGCAGGAGAGGCAAGTTCGGGGCGTTAAAGTTTGTATAGCGTTCATTCTTGCGCTCCCGTTGAGATGTTTGGGATCTCTATTGGGTCAAGAAGGCCAGAAACATCAAGCACCTGATCTTGCGATCGAATCGGATAATGGCGTTTTGGAACACGAATCACTTCACTTTCTCTATTTGGCAATAGCGAAGTTTCTTCCAAACCGCCTTCTCTTTTTCTCTTTCTAGAAATTTTATCATAGCATTTCTTGCAGGCATCTTGGTTTTTGTTTAAAGGGTTTTTGTACCATTTAGGTGTTTTTCTAGAGTTGCAGGAGAAACAAGTTCGAGGCGTTAAAGTTTGTATAGCGTTCATTTGCGCTCTAGTTGAGATGTTTGGGATCTCTATTGGGTCAAGAATGTCAGAAACGTCAAGCACCTGATCTTGCGATCGAATGGGATAATGGCGTTTTGGAGAACGAATTACTTCACTTTCTCTATTTGGCAATAGCGAAGTTTCTTCCAAACCGCCTTCTCTTTTTCTCTTTCTAGAAATTTTATCGTAGCACTTATGACAGGCATCTTGGTTTTTGTTTAAAGGGTTTTTGTACCATTGAGGTGTTTTGGTGGAATTGCAGGAGAAGCAGCTTTTTCCTTCTACTGAATGCTTTTCTGCCATAATTCTTCTGTAGCAATTATTACAGGCATCTTGGGTTTTGTTTGAAGGGTTTTTGTGCCAATTAGATGTTGTTTTGGTAGAGTTGCAGGAGAAGCAACTTTTTCCTTCTGCTGAACCCTTTTCTGCTATAATTTTTTGATAGCATTTCTGGCAGGCATCTTGGGTGTCGTTTAAAGGATTTTTGTACCATTGAGATGTTTTTCTAGAGTTGCAGGAGAAGCAGCTTTTTCCTTCTGCTGAACCTTTTTCTGCCCTAATTCTTTGGTAGCATCTCTTGCAGGCATCTTGGGTTTTGTTTAAAGGGTTTTTGTACCATTGAGTTGTTGTTTTGGTAGAGCTGCAGGAAAAGCAAGTTTTTCCTTCTGCTGAACCTTTTTCTACCCTAATTCTTTGGTAGCATTTACGGCAGGCATCCTGGGTTTTATTTAAAGGGTTTTTGAACCATTGAGGTGTTAGGCTAGAGCTGCAAGAGAAGCAAGTTTTTCCTTCTGCTAAGCCTTTTTCTACCATAATTCTTTGGTAGCATTTAGAGCAGGTATCCTGGGTTTTGTTTGAGGGGTTTTTGTACCATTGAGGGGTTTTGGTAGAGTTGCAGGAGAGGCAAGTTCGGGTCGTTAAAGTTTGTATAGCGTTCATTCTTGCGCTCCTGTTGAGATGTTTGGAGTCTCTATTGGGTCAAGAATGCCAGAAACATCAAACTCTTGATCTTGCGATCGAATGGGATAATGGCGTTTTGGAGCACGAATTACTTCATTTTCTATATTTAGCAATAGGGAGGCTTCTTCGATCCCGTCTTCTCTTTTTTTCTTTCTAGAAATTTTCTGATAGCATCTCTTGCAGGCATCCTGGGTTTTATTTAAAGGGTTTTTGCACCATTGAGGTGTTTGGCTAGAGCTGCAGGAAAAGCAAGTTTTTCCTTCTGCTGAACCCTTTTCTGCTATAATTCTTTTGTAGCATTTCTGGCAGGCATCCTTGGTTTTGTTTGAAGGGGTTTTGTACCATTGAGGTGTTTTGGTAGAGTTGCAGGAGAAACAGCTTTTCCCTTCGCTTGAGCCTTTTTCTGAAAGAAGTCTTTGGTAGCATTTATCGCAGGCGTGCTGGGTTTTATCTAAAGGGTTTTTGCGCCATTGAGATGTTGTTTTGGTAGAGTTGCAGGAGAAGCAAGTTTTTCCTTCTGCTGAATCTTTCTCTGTCATAATCCTTCTGTAGCAAGTATTGCAGGCATCCTGGGTTTTGTTTGAAGGGTTTTTGTACCATGGAGAGGCTTTAGTAGAGTTGCAGGAGAAGCAAGTTCGAGGCGTTAAAGTTTGTATAGCGTTCATTCTTGCGCTCCTGTTAAGGTGCTTCCCATTTCTACTGGAAGAATAAAGACAGAAACATCCAGCATATCCTCTTGGCGAATTGGGTAATTTATTGTGGCTTCCATCATCCTACTCATAGGGTTAAAGATAAATTTAATACAGTTTAAACGTCTGATAATTGATGTTATGTTGCTTCAAACAAGTACCTTAAAAACCAAGATTAATCAGAGAACATAACTAACTATATTGTTTTTAATAATATAAATTATTATAGCAAATCTTATATTAAAATACATTATAATAATTAATTTAGTTTTGAATGTTTTTAGGAAACTTCGAAGATAGCCGGCTGATTGCTTTCCTTGTCTATTAAGCTCACTGTGAAGGCCTTAGAACTCCCTTCTAAGGAGTAAATGAATTTTTTAATGCTTTCTTTAGGCTCTATAATTTCATTATCAAGCATATGCTCCTTTAAGGCACTTTCTAAGCTTTTGTATGAGGTGTGGGTATTAATGCTATCTATTGTGCTTGGAATCATCATGGGCCAAAAGATAAAGCTCGCAAGCTTTAGACCAAGACTTCTAGGTAAAGACCCTTTTCGAACACTTTTAGCAATCTGATTAGGAGAGGCCATATCAAGACTTATCTCATTAAGTGTTAGGTAGTAAGTGTTTGAAGTGGGATTGTCTATAGTAATTTCTATAGGGGTAAAACCTCTTTCTAATAGGTCTTTTCCAAATAATTCCTCACTTTCTAAAGAAGTGTAAGCTTTGGCTGTAATAATAGGTTTTTTTTCAGCGAAATCAGGATAAATTTTTTCTAAAACAGCATCAGGCTTATCTTCTGGCTGAACTAGATTAAAAACAAAACCTGTCATTCCTAAAACAATTACCCAACTAATTACTTTGTTTTTCATATAGCCTTAGTTAATTTCGTTTATTATAAAACGAAGTAATCTTTTAATAACATTAAAATAATTGTTGTTTTGACGTAATTAAATATTCTCTGTTATTATTATCTAAGTTTTAAAAACAAAACAATAATTAGGAGTTATTATGAAAATTGAGATGGTTGGAATTAATAATATCGATCATGTAGTAAATCAGCCTTCCGTAACAGTAGATATTGAGAACACCCCAGAAGTTTCCGCAACAGCTACCACTCCAGTTTCAGACAATCAAGCTCCCCATCCTCTAAATAGCCTTAAATCTTTAGTTGAAAAATATGAAAAAGAGATAAAGGATAATCCTCTATGGACTCTATGTGAAAGTGCAGATATTAAATGGGATGCCAAAACACAAAAAGTTGAGATCCAAATTAAAGAACAAAATTTTATTGCCACCTTTAAAGAAACGGGATGGGATATCATAGAAGAGCAAAAAATGGGTGAAGTAATGATCCATGCGCCTGTAGATGCAACTTGGCATGCCCTTCTTTCTCTTTCTATAACAAAAAAATTTCTTGCAGAAGTAGAGAGCACGCCTAAACTGGCAAAAGAAATTCTTCCTAAAGTTGATGCTTCTATTTCTTCAAATAGTACAGCTCCTGTTAAGAAAGGACCTAAAGTCAAAACAGCATCTCCGATGAAAAGAATGATTAACATAGTAATGATTATTACTTTAGTAGCTATCGCAGCTATTACAGACTCCCTTAACGACACGAAATGGGGTTCATCGCATACAGTGCAATTAGGCATTAAGTTATGGCTTGGAGGGTTATTATTCCACTCTGCAAGAGAAACCCTTAAAGGTCTTGAAGGAGCCCAAAGAAAAGCTGTTGAAGCCGGAGTTGTCGTTGCGGGTGCTCTTGCACAGATCGCAGGAAACCGCATTTCTGGAAACGATCGCTTTGATTTATACGGCCCTGTATTTGCGGTGGCTCTTGGATCTGCGCTTACCCACACATTTAAGGATGTAAGAAATTTCATTATTCCTAAAGATGCAGAAAGCGTAACCCGCAGGCAATATACAATCCTTGCTGCTGGTGTTGGATCTTTAATAGTGTTACAATCAGGCGCCAATAGATTAAGTGGAAACTCTTTAATCTTAGGATCTAAAGCAAATGCAGATGGGCTTAACTTAATTATAGACTATGCTTTTGCTAGTGCGATTTCCCCTCTTGTTAAAGGCCTTGTAAGAAATGTAGATTCCAATTGGAAACACTACGGGGTTATTGCAGCTGTCCCAGCTTTTAGCGCTATAAGCGATTATGCAATTAACCAAGAGATAGGTGAAGGGTTTGTATTAAACTGCGCTGTTGCAGTAGATCACCTAAGCAAAAGTATTTGCTATAAATTAATTGGTAAATCCCCTTTTAAATTTGGAGCTACAGCCGAAAAGGAGATGACTGTTAAAGAAGCAGATAGAGCCTTAGTCAAAGCTTATGTTTTTCAATTTTTTGCTACATTAGGAGCAGCTGTTTTTGCAAAGAATATGACAGCTGGTAGCGGACCTAGCGCAATTGGTTTAACAACCTATTCCCGATTAAATCGTAAGGGGCGCAAATCTGTATTAAAGCTTATGCCTTCTGATAAAAAGAGAAGATTAAAGCACGTAGCAGGTTTATCTGTAACATCTTCTATAGCAAGTGTTTTAGCCGGAAGTTTTTATCCTTATGCAGCTCCAAGTGATTTAGGGATGTGGGATAAGATTTACGGTAGTGCTTATCATTACTTTGGGCCTACAGTAGCAGTAGATGTTACAGGCGCTCTAACAGATGGGATCCCAAGAGCCTTTCAAGTTAAGAAAGACAAGGTAATCCCCGCCTTTTTAACTAAAGCTTTACTAGCAAGTGGAGCCGAGTTAAAAAAGACAAAGGAAATTGCAGCCTAAGTTTTTTTCTCTAAGATGCGCGTTTGCTAAAGAAACGCGCATTTTCATGCAAAATCAGTTACTGCACACTCCAGATCCAACTGGAGGCGTAGGATTTGCAGGCGTATTTCCTGAATTCCCACTTATATTAAAGGTAGATCCTCCTGCTTTAGAAAATGTATAAGGCTCTACAGCCATGTTATTTAGGAATTTAATACAAAGAGAGGATGTTGCACTGGACTGAATAAACGCCGATACCCCGTTATTTGAGCTAAAGGTGTTTGAGAGCGCTCTAAAGGATCCTGTAGAAGAGTTTTGTGTTTGCATAAGAAGTCCTTGCACCCCGTTTTCTGAAAGTGTATTACTCTCTGCTGTAGCATCAAGACTCGATGTTCCTTGAGCAATTGTTCCAATCCCTTCAAGTCCATTATTTTGGGCTATATTATTTCCAATAACTGCTGTAAGAACTGATGATCCAATTGAGCGAAGTCTAATACCATCTCTTCCATTGCCATTTGTGGTATTAGAGGAAATGGTAAAATTAGCTGTAGAAGTATCAAGGATTACAGCATTTATACCATCACCTGCCATCATAAAATTATTGTTAGAGGCTTCATTTTTCAAGATAGAAAAATTCAACTTACCACTTGTAAACGCGTTAAAAAAGATTCCTGCGTTCGTATTATCATTTGATTTATTAGAGGAAACTTCTCCTACTATAGAAGATGCGTCTTCTGCAGCAATATAAATCCCAAAAGCATTAGCTAAATTAGTATTAGAATTTACATTAGCTGTAGCAGTAGCTGTATCAAAGCTGTGAATTTCTAACCCTTGGGTATTAGCAGTGATTTGGTTTTTTATGATGGAAATGGTTGCATGAGTCGTACCTGAAGGCTCGAAAAAGATCCCCGTTCCCCCATTAATTGCAGCTCCAGGATTTTGGAATCCTGAAAATGTGTTATTGGCAATGGAAACAGAAAGGGTTTGATTTTCAGGCTGAAGGTTAAGGCCTACTGCCCCTGCAAGATCTGGGGAATTAACTATATTGTTTAAAAAGGCAATTTGCAAAGAGGGATTGGCTATAGCCGCCCCATCAGCTCCATTTAATGCAACAATCTCATTATAAGAAATTGTTATGCCACTCGTTGAGGCTGCTGTAGAGCCTATGGAATATGTTCCTGATATAGCGCCACTAGCATCACTTGTGATATGAAGGCCGCTTAAGATGTTATTGTTTGCCAGATCAAAGACAGATAATCCTGGATCAGCTGTGATTTGAGGCATGGTAATAGCTAAAGCAGGCACGGTGACGGAACCAAAATTCGTTTCAAAAGTATAAGCTCTGCTAGCGCCTAAAACTTGCTGGTGATCTTTTAGCGCATAAGCAGAACCGACTGCCGTATACCCTCTAGTTGTTCTATCGCCTGGGAAAATATAGATAATATCGTGTGCAATGGAGGCGTCAATTGCTTGAATGATTGTGGGATAAGGGCTTTCAAAAGTGCCAAGCGAACTGCTTAAGTTATTGACAAAGATAAAGTTAAAGGGAAGCCCTGTTGAAGGATCTATGGCTACAAAGTTTTTGCGTCTGCTATCTACCACAATAATCTCATTGCGGATTACAGGCTCTACCATTCTTCTTTTTAAAAGTTTAAGATCGCAGCAGGAAGGGCCGCACTCTTTTTGATAAAGAGGTTTTCTTCCTCCAAAGGGAAGGCTAAGTGCTACTTGCGCTTGGTAAATGTCTTTAAAGACGTTGTCATAAGACGTGCTAAGCTCTAGAGTAATAAATTGCTTGTAATTGCCTTCTAAGCGGAATTTGCCTCCGTAAGCATTAACCTCTTTTCCGTTAAAGTAATAAGGGCCTATCCCTGCATAAAAATCGATCTCGCTATAACTCTCAAAGTGGGCGCCTACTTCAGCATCGACTCCCCTCATGGCAAATTTTTGCTTTCTTTTAACAAGTAGATGATGCCCTTCAAATCCGCCAAACTCTTGGCCGTAAAAGTGGCTTGATCTATTGCCAAAGGGGATATATCCATTAGCTCTAAAATCCCAAACAGTCCCCAAAGATTCTAAACTAACACCTGCCTGGTTAATATTTTTAAGATGGTTTGCCTCTCGATAATCATAATAAGCCTCTAGCCCATACACACGCTCTCCTAAAAGAGTTCTTATTCCAATTCCTGCGTTCGCGGCCCATTTTCCATCATTAAAAATATGCCCTCTTAAGTCTAAAAAGGGAAGATAGGTATCAAAGTCCTTTCCAAGAAAAAGATCTAAGGAGGAATAGCCTTGATTGTATCCAATCCCGTTACCTTCAATATGCTTAATACTTGCATGCATAGGCCTTGGACCTAACTCGCAATTTGAGCAATCATCAGCTTTTAAAAAAGCAGTAAAAAGAGATAACGAAGTTAACAAGCTTAAATTTAATAACGTTTTAGACATAGGCTCTTTTCTCATAAATTTGTTTTTTTTGGATCCTAACAAAAGTCTTTAATTTTTACAATCTTAGAAACTCATGATTTTGGGTATAAGGAATTGGCGGCAAGGAAATGATAAGAATGATACAATGATAAGAATGATATTTTTTTATTTTTTCTTCATCATTTATATCATTATATCATTTATATCGTTTTTTTTGTCGCTCGGGTTTCACTGCTTTGACTTTACCCCGGGGGCCGTAAAAAGTGGAACACCCGAGTATAAGGTTTTTTATGAAAGAGCTTTTATTAAAAGAGAGACTTGAACGTGTTGAAATGGAGAATTATCAGACCTTCTCTAGAGTCCACCCTCTTCGCAGCTTTAGTTATACAGGAACATCTTGCTACGTAAAGAGAGAGGATGAGCTAAGCTGTGGCATTAGCGGGAGTAAGGTGAGAAAATATCTTTCTCTTATCCCTTATATCTTAAAGCAAAAGGCTGATGAGGTAGTTGTTTTGGGAACTTCTCACTCTAATCATGTCCTAGGGATTTCAGAGCTTCTTTGCGAAAAAGGGATCGATCCTATTTTATTTCTATCAGGGCGAAAAACAGATCCTTTAGGCAATTTCTTATTTACTTCGCTCTTTGTTAAAGAAGAAAATATTCATTGGATAAAAGAGGGATGGGATTCTTTAGAAAATTACGCTAAGGATTACGCAGAACAAAAAGCTCAGGAAGGAAAAAAGGTGCTTGTTATTCCTAAAGGAGGCAATTGCAAAGAAGCTCTTTATGGACTTCTCACCCTAACTTTAGACATATTGAGAAACGAAGAAGCTCTCCAAATAGCGTTTGATCATATTTTTATGGATGCAGGAACCTCCCTTACAGCTCTAAGTGTGATCTTGGCCTTAAGCTTTCTCAAAAAAAATACCCATGTCCATGTTGTGCAGCTTGGAGGCGATGAAAAGGAATTTCAAGAAACTCTAGACAGAGCTAAGGCTGAATTTGAAGATTTTATAGGAGAGAAGCTCCCCTTCTTAGTTAATTATACCCTCTACTCCCCTACTAATGCCAAATCTTTTGGCTCTCTAAATACCCAAGTATTCACTACAATTAAGGAAATAGCGCAGCAAGAAGGGTTTTTAACAGATCCTATTTACACAGCTAAGCTTTTTTATGAAGGAAGAGAAATATTAAAAAAATCCTTACTAAAAGGAAATGTTCTTTTTATTCATTCAGGAGGAGCTCTATCCCTAAGCGGTTTTCAGGCTAGCATTAAATAAGAAAAATGGTTATTTTAAACATTACCCAAGTGAACTCAAAATTTGGGTATAGTGGGTTAAGTTTTAGATGATAAAATCGGCCGCTAGATTTTTACATGGAACACAGCGTGGAGAATGAGGGTGACTTGGGTTAAGTCACCGAGTTCGAACGCGAAGTTCCATGTAAAAAGATGCGGATGGATTTTATCATCTGAAATTTAACCCACTATCTTATTAACCTGAAATATATAGGGATGCTGTGAGCAAAAAGAAAAAATCTCCTTGGGCTGTATTTGTTGCGATCGCTTTAGCTATTATTGTGGGCACAATTACAGGAACCGATAAAACGATTTTTGGAGTGACCTATTTTTCTTTGTTCGACCTTTTTGGTACCCTTTTTATTAAAGCTTTAATGCTCATTGTTGTTCCTTTAGTCTCTGCAGCCATTATTACAGGGATTGCGCGCATTGGGAATGAGGGCGCTTTTGGCAGGCTTGGGGCTAAAACCTTTGGCTTTTACATAGCGACAAGCCTTTTAGCTGTTCTTATTGGGCTTTTCTTTGTAAATCTTTTAAAGCCTGGCGTTTCAGAAGCCATTACTGTAGAGATCCAAAAAGCCATTGCAGCAAACCCCAATATTGAATCGGAGTTTCAAGGAGTGAATATTAAAGAGATTATCCTCTCTATCATTCCTTCCAATGTTGTAGAAGCCTTTTCTCATGGGCAAATGCTTTCTCTTATTTTCTTTAGCCTTCTTTTTGGATACGCTATTTCTAAAATTGAAGCCAAGGTAGGCGGCATTCTTTTAGGATTTTGGCAAGGTGTTTTCCAAACCATGATTGAAATCACCCATTTAATCATGAAGGTCCTTCCTATTGGAGTGTTCTTCTTAGTGGCTAAGGTGTTTGCAACAACCGGTCTTGAGTCTTTACTCCCCTTAGGTCTTTTTGTTGTGAGCGTTGTTTTAGGGCTTCTTACATTTGCTTTAATTGGCCTCCCTCTTTTTCTTAAATTTATTGCAAAAGTCGATCCTTTCTTACATTTTAAAGCAATGGCTCCCGCCCTCATTACAGCTTTTTCTACAAGCTCATCGTCTGCAACCCTTCCAATAACTATGGATTGTGTAGAGAAAAGAGCGGGAGTTTCAAATAAAATATGCAGCTTAGTCGTGCCTTTAGGAACAACCATTAATATGTCAGGTTCAGCGCTTTATGAGTGCGTGGCAGCTATGTTTGTTGCTCAAGCTTACGGGATTGAACTTTCCTTTTTAGTGCAGTTCCTCGTTGTATTCCTAGCTCTTTTAACTTCTATGGGGGTTGCCGGAATCCCTTCAGGAAGCCTTGTGTCCATTATTGTTATTCTCAAGGCTATAGGCCTTCCTGCAGAAGGCATCGGGCTTTTTATTGCAGTGGATAGAATTCTTGATATGCTTCGCACAACAGTGAATGTCTTTAGTGATAGTTGCTGCGCTATTCTTGTTGCTAAATCTGAAGGAGAAAAGCAAATTCTTACCAAAAAGAACATGAATTACCCATGAACTATGAAATAGGAAGAGATTTTCTTTTTACAAAAGACTTTGCTAAAGAGATTTTCCCCCTAGCTTCAGAGTTTGTCATTGTCACTGATTCTATTGTAGAAAACCTTCTTGCAAAAAAACTTCAGGCCTATCTTTTAGATTTTGGCCTATCTGTTCATTTAATCTCCTTTGAAGCCGGAGAAAAAAATAAAACAAGGCGTACTAAAGAAGAGATTGAAGACAAGATGCTTCAATTAAAGCTTTTAAAAGACACCTGCCTGATAGCAATGGGCGGAGGCGTTGTCACTGATCTTGCTGGATTTGTTGCTGCAACCTACATGCGATCGATTCCCTATATCAGCATCCCCACTACATTACTTGGAATGGTAGATGCAAGCCTTGGAGGAAAAACAGGCGTCAATACGCCTCTTGGGAAAAATTTAGTTGGGGCTTTTTACCCCCCACTGAAAACGTATATCGATCTTTCTTGCTTAAATACTCTTCCTGAAAAACTCTTTGCCGAAGGGATGTCCGAAGTGATTAAGTACGCACTTATTGGATCAAAAAGCCTCTTTAATCTTTTAATGAAGAAGCATGATTTATTAGAAATAGTCACCCTTAGCTGCCAAGAGAAAATGCGGGTAGTAAAAGAAGATCCTTATGAAAAGGGTCTTCGTCATACCTTAAACTTTGGTCATACCATTGGCCACGCCTTAGAAAATATCTTAAATTACGAGATAAGCCATGGAGAAGCTGTTGCCTTCGGCATGCTAAAAGAGAGTGAACTAAATTATAAGCTGGGAAGTATAACCGAAGAAGAGCTTACCCAAATCAGGGCGCTTATTAAAAAATACCACGCTACATTCTCTTTCTCAGAAACCATTCCTTGGAAAACTTGGGAAAAAGCCATGAGCCTAGATAAAAAATCTACCAAAAAAAATCCCCGCTTTGTCCTACTAAATGGGATTGGCCAAACAAACCCTTGCCAAGGATTCTACTGCGAAGAAATCCCAGCCCTCCTCCTCCAAACTCTCCTCAAGACAAAATAACAGGTAACCCAAGATCGCTTATGCGGCGGATATACAGGATGAAAAGAGAAGAGGTAGTTTTTCTTAGGGCCAAAGGCTCGTTATATTATAGCCTAGGCCTCTCGCTAACGCTTCGACCTGGGCTACAATATGACGGGCCTTTGGCCCTAAGAAAAACTACCCCTCTTCTCTTAAGTATTCTTAGAAGCTTTAAGCTTTGATCATTGCATTAACGCTTTTTACTAGAGGTAAACCAAACAAGATTTTTACTGCATCATAAGCTACTTCATATTGATCAAAAGTCTGAACAGCATGTCCTCTTTCTTGTCTTAGAGAAGCAAGTGTTTTGGGCATTAGATCTTGGGGGCAAGGCTCTCCCTTCTTCAGGTATTCTAGAGCAGCTAGGTAAACTGCCATGACAAGGGCAACAGTTCCTGCTCTGCCAATTCCGGCGCTACAATGGATCACAGGCTTTTCCATATCTAATAAGAAGCGTGCTGATGCTGCTACAGCTGTAGCTGTACCTCCTTTCTTATCTTCCCAATTTGTAATGTGAGAGTGAATAACTGTTTTCACTTCCCCATCTTTACTAATCTCAAGCTCACTAACTTTCACCCCTTC
>JABDCQ010000007.1:26748-60802 GCA_013288075.1 Chlamydiota bacterium
CCTTTCTTATCTTCCCAATTTGTAATGTGAGAGTGAATAACTGTTTTCACTTCCCCATCTTTACTAATCTCAAGCTCACTAACTTTCACCCCTTCTTTGCGAAGTGCTTCTAAAGTTCCCTCTCCAAGTGTAATCCCCTTAAGAGCTAGCCTTTCTTTTCCATCACTTGATAGACCTTCTGTCCCAATTTCTTTTGCTTTAACACTATAAGGTCCATGCATAAGCTGATGTGTAGCACTGCCTGGCAGGTACCTTGCGCATTTTGGCACGCCATTTTCTACATAATTTGTCACCATGGCAATGGCGCTAGAATCATTTTCCCATATCATTTGGAAAAATGTAGGATTTCCATGAACTTCATTTCCAAGATGGAATTCCTTTTCTTTAGGTCCCTGGCACACAATAACACGGCCTGAAATACATTCATTTCCATTATAATATTTCCCATCAGAAAGTTTTACACGGGTAGCATTATTCGGGAAAATATCTCGATAGCGGTTATTCCTTGTATTTTCAGGTCTAACTCCACAGGAAAACTCTCGTATCATTTTCTTGAAATTCGCTATAAATACTTCCTTATCTATAAACAATTCTTTAGATACTTCATCAAGATTTCCTTCATCAATATTAGTGAGAAAGTCAGAAAATTCTTCTTCAGAAAGCTTTTCACAAAAGTCGATAATATGAGAAGTTTTGTCTTCTAAATCATGAATGTGTTCTAAATCGTTAAATATAAAAGGGGCTTCTTTAAATAAAGTTTCAAGATCTATTTGGAAAGAGGAATCAGGAATATTTGCAAACTCATCTATGTTTTTAGGGTATAAAAAAGAAAAAAAATCTTCTTCATTAATATTTGTATTAACTAAGGGGGTTATTTGCATTTCCGCAATCTCGTCTTCTTTTTTTTCAGTAATAAGAGTTATTGCTTGAAATGTTAGTGATGTTGACAATGAAATTGCAGACATTAATATCTCCTTTAATTAAAACAATATCATATTATAACTAAATCCAACATTAACAGTAAGCGATAAGTTATGTTTATAACAAATAGGGAGAGGAACCCAAGATCGCTTACGCGGCGGATATACAGGATGAAAAGAGAAAACAAAGAGGATAATTTTTTTTCTCTCCCTCTCTCTTCCTCTGTGGTTTCAACGCTTCTGTGGTTAAATCTTTGGCTAACACCTTAGTACTCAAAGACTTGCATTTTTTTAACCACAGAGACAAGAAACCACAGAGGAAGAGAGAGAGGGAGAGAAAAAAAATTATCCTCTTTGTTTTCTCTTTTAGGTTTACGCGTATGCCCTTTCAGGGCTCAAATATTTTTTTCATTTCTACCCAGGCCTCTCGCTAACGCTTCGACCTGGGCTATAATATAACGGGCCTTTGGCCCTAAGAAAAACTACCGCTCTTCTTCTCTCAAGTATTCTTAGAAGCTTTAAGCTTTGATCATTGCATTAACGCTTTTTACTAGAGGTAAAGCAAATAAGATTTTTACTGCATCATAAGCTACTCTATATTGATCAAAGGTCTGAACAGCATGAGCTCTTTCTTGTCTTAGAGAGGCAAGCGTTTTTGGGAATAGATCTTGAGGGCAAGGCTCTCCCCTTTTTAGGTATTCTAGAGCAGCTAGGTAAACTGCCATGACAAGGGCAACAGTTCCTGCTCTGCCAATTCCGGCGCTACAATGGATTACAGGCTTTTTCATAGCTAACAAGAAGCGTACTGATGCTGCTACAGCTGTAGCTGTACCCCCTTTCTTATCTTCCCAATTTGTAATGTGAGAGTGAATAACTGTTTTCACTTCCCCATCTTTACTAATCTCAAGCTCACTAACTTTCACCCCTTCTTTGCGAAGTTCTTGTAAAATTTCTTCTCCAACTGTAATTCCCTCAAGAGTTAGCCTTTCTTTTCCATCACTTGATAGGCCTTCTGCCCCAATTTCTTTTGCTTTAACGCTGTAAGGTCCATGCATAAGTTGATGTGTAGCAATTGAAGGGAGGTAGCGCGCGCATTTAGGAAATCCGTTTTCTACATAGTTTGTTACCATTGCAATGGCGCTAGAGCGATTTTCCCATATCATTTGGAAAAATGTAGGGTTTCCATAAGTGATATTTCCACGATGGATTTCCTTTTCCATAGGGCCCTGGCACATAATAACACGGCCTGAGATGCATTCATTCCCATTATAATATTTCCCATCAGAAAGCTTTACGCGGGTAGCATCATTCGGGAGAATATCTGCATAGCGGTTATTCTTGACATTTTCAGTTTTAGCTCCAACAGAAAACTCTCGGATCATTTTTTTAAATTCGGATACATAAATCGGGAGGTTCGTTCTGAATTGTGGATATTGTAGCTCAACATAAGGCTCATTAATATTTTTAAGAACTGCAGAAAATTCCTCTTCGGAAAGATTTTCACAAAACGTGAAAATCTCATCTGAACTTTTGTTTTTCAAATCTTTAAATACGAAACGAGCTTCCTTAAGTAAATCTCCAGAACGTATCTTTAATTCAAAAGTAGGAATATTAGAAAATTCCCTTTTCATATCCTCTGGATATAAAAAAGCTAAAGGATCTTGTTCATTAACGCTTGTGGGCTCTAGATGGATTATTGGAAAAGAAACTGTTTCCGATGATGAAATTGCAGACATTAATATCTCCATTAGTTATTTTTTATTAATGCTATATTATAAAACAAATTAAACAATAAAATAAACCCTAAGTTATTATTATAACAAAGAGGGTTTTATTTTCTCTCTCTCCCCTCTCTGTGGTTTCTTGTCTCTGTGGTTAACTCTTTAGCTAACACTTGAGCTTACAAGGACTTGCATTTTTTAAACCACAGAGACAAGAAACCACAGAGGAAGAGAAGAGAGAGAGAAAATAAAACCCTCTTTGTTACGCATACTTTAGGTGTAGGCCTGGTAAAGGAGGGCTCCAAGAACTCCTCCGATGAGGGGGGCGAGCAGGGGAACAAGGCTGTAGCCCCAGTCGGGGCTTCCCTTGCCGGCGATCGGCAAGAGGGCATAGGCCAAACGAGGGCCTAAATCTCTTGCGGGATTAATGGCGTAGCCTGTTTGGCCTCCTAAGGAAAGGCCTATGCTGAAGATTAAAATCCCTACAGCATAAGGACCAACCCCACTTGCGATTCCATTATGCGCATTAAAAATGCCTAAAATTCCTACTAACAAAACAGCTGTGGCAATGAGTTCACAAACAAAATTCCAAAAGGGTTTTCTAATCACAGGTTTTGTAGAAAAACAAAGGAGCTTAAGATCTGCATTTACTGTCTTTTTAAAATGAGGGAAATACACAAGCCACACTAAAGTAGCGCCTAAAAAAGCGCCCATCATTTGGCCTGCCACATAAAAAGGAAGTAAGCCCCAAGAGGTTTTTCCAATACAGCAAAAGCCAAGAGTCACAGCCGGGTTTAAATGCCCGCCGCTTATCCATCCTACAGCATATACAGCTACAGCTACAGCAAATCCCCACCCCGCAGTGATCACAATCCACCCAGAATTTTGCCCTTTAGAATCTGTGAGTAAGACGTTAGCAACAGCTCCATTGCCAAGGAGCACCATCAACATAGTCCCTATTAGCTCTGCAAAAAAAATATCCACGATTACTCTCTTAATAAATTTGATATGTAATCAAAATAAGGAATCTCTTCAATAATTTTTTCAGATAAAGCAAATTACGTAAGAGATCTATTGACAAAGAAGAGGAAGAAAACTCAGATTAAGAAAAAAGGGGGCATGACATGAAATACATTCTTGCTTTAGATCAGGGAACCACAAGCTCTAGAGCTATTCTTGTGGATGCAAGCGGCCATATTGTAGCTAAAGCGCAAAAGGAATTTGCCCAGATTTTTCCACAACCCGGATGGGTGGAGCATGACCCTGAAGTTCTTTTTTCCTCTCAGGTAGAAGTGATTCAAGAGGTGTTTAAAATAGCCTCTATTACTTCTAAGGAAATAGCCTCTATTGGCATTACTAACCAAAGAGAAACAACCATTCTTTGGGATAGGAAAACAGGCAAAGCTCTTTGTAATGCCATTGTTTGGCAAGATAGGCGCACAACTCCTTATTGCCAAAAACTTAAAGATCAAGGATTAGAGCCTCTTTTTAAAAAAAAGACAGGCCTTCTTTTAGACCCTTATTTTTCAGGAACAAAACTGCATTGGATTCTAAACAATATTCCTGGAGCTTTAGAAAAAGCTAAAAAGGGAGAACTGGCCTTTGGAACAGTTGATACCTGGCTTGTGTGGAAGCTAACAGGCGGAAAGGTACATGTGACAGATCCGAGTAATGCTTCTAGAACTCTTATGGTAAATCTTGCAACCGGCACTTGGGATGAAGAGCTTTTAACCATTTTAGAAATCCCTTCCTCTCTTTTACCTCAAATAGCAACTTCTAGTGAAATTTATGGAGAAGCCTCCCTCCCCTTCTTTTCAAATCCCATCCCTATTAGTGGCATTGCAGGCGATCAGCAAGCGGCCTTATTTGGACAAGCCTGCCTAAAGCCTGGCATGGTGAAAACGACTTATGGAACAGGATGCTTTATGCTGATGAACACAGGAGAGAGCCTTATTTACTCTAAGAATCACCTGTTAACAACCATTGCCTATAAGATAGGAAAAAAAACTACCTATGCTTTAGAAGGCAGCGTTTTTATAGGAGGCGCTGTTGTGCAGTGGCTAAGAGATAATTTAGGAATCATAAAAAACGCTTCCGATGTAGAAGCCTTAGCATCGAGTGTTAAAGATAGCGATGGAGTGTTCTTTGTTCCCGCTTTTACAGGGTTAGGAGCGCCTCACTGGGATCCTTATGCAAGAGGCGCCATTGTAGGACTTACAAGAGGAACTAAGGCGGCTCACATTGCAAGAGCTGCACTAGATAGCATTGCCTTTCAGGTAACGGATGTATTAAACGCCATGAAACAAGATGCCAATATACCTATTGCCGATTTACGCGTAGATGGAGGCGCTGTGCGCAACAATATGCTGATGCAATTTCAAGCAGATATCCTTAGAACCCCGGTAATTAGACCCCAAGTGACAGAGTTAACGGCTCTAGGCGCAGCTTTTTTAGCAGGTCTTGCAATGGATTTTTGGAAAGAAGAGATCTCTTCTTATTGGAAAGCTGAGCAAACATTTACTCCTCAAATGGAAGAATCCCAAACAAAGGCTTTAAAATTGAAATGGAATAAAGCCATTAAAACAGCTCAAGTGTGGGAGAGTGAGCCATGAATAGAGACAAGTTTATAGAAAAGATGCAAGAAACACCTCTTTGGGATGTGCTCATTATTGGAGGCGGCGCAACAGGATTAGGGTCCGCTCTTGATGCAGCTGCTAGAGGGTATCGCACGCTGCTTTTGGAACAAAGCGATTTTGCTAAAGGCACCTCTAGTAGAAGTACAAAACTTATTCATGGAGGCTTAAGATATTTACAACAAGGCAATATCTCTCTTGTGACAGAAGCCTTATATGAAAGAGGCCTGCTTTGTAAAAATGCGCCCCATCTTATCCATCACCTCCCCTTTCTTGTTCCTAATTACCACTTTTGGGAAGGCCCTTTTTATGGAGTAGGCTTAAAAATCTACGATTTACTAGCAGGAGAGCTGGGAATAGAATCTTCCAAACATCTTTCTAAAGAAGAAACCTTAAAACAAATCCCTAACCTTGTTGCCAAAGATTTAAAAGGGGGCGTTGTTTATTACGATGGGCAATTTGATGATGCGCGTTTAGCGATTAATCTAGCCCATACAGCCTCTGATGAAGGAGCCTGCCTTCTTAATTACATGAAAGTCACATCGTTTATTAAAAAAGAAAAAAAGATTGTGGGCGTAAGAGTAAAAGATATAGAAAAAAACATCTCTTATAGAATTTATGCTAAAGCCATCATCAATGCAACAGGTGTCTTTTCTGATTTTTTAAGAAAAGTAGACGATCCTAAAGCCAAATCCATGATTTTTCCTTCTCAAGGAGTGCATATTGTTTTAGATAAGTCGTTCCAGAGAGGCAAGGTTGCTATTCTAGTCCCTAAAACAGAAGATAAAAGAGTGCTGTTTATGGTCCCCTGGCATGATAGAGTGCTTGTAGGCACAACAGACACCTCTACAGATAAAGCTGTCCTCGAACCAAAAGCCCTTAAAGAAGAGATTGAGTTTCTTCTTCACCATGCAGGCATTTATTTAAGCAAAAAACCTAAAGCTTCAGACATTTTAAGCGTGTTTGCGGGTTTACGTCCCCTAGTCAAAGAAGAATCTAAGAAATCCACAGCTTCGACCTCTCGCGATCACACCATTAAAGTCTCTTCATCTAAACTAATTACCATTGCTGGAGGAAAATGGACAACCTACCGCAAAATGGCAGAAGATGTGATTGATATCGCGATAAATATGGGAAAACTCCCTCATCGCCCGTGCAATACAGAAAAGCTTAAACTGCACGGTTGGAAAAAGGGCTTAGATCCCCTAAAGCATTTTAGTACGTATGGATCTGATATTAAAGAAATTAGAGCCTTAATGAGAGAGCGAAAAAGCCTTGCTAAAAAGATGCACAAGAACTTGCCTTACTACTTTGTAGAGGTTGTATGGGCCATCCAAAAAGAAATGGCGCTAACCTTAGAGGATGTGCTATCTAGACGCACACGTTGCCTCCTATTAGATGTAAGAGCAACGCTAGAAATTGCCCCCAAAGTAGCATCCCTCATGGCCAAAGAACTAAAGCAAAACAAAACATGGGAAAAGACCCAGCTAAAGCTTTTCCAAAAATGCGCCAAAAACTACCTCCCCTAACAACCACAGAGAAAAAAAACAGTTCTTGGGAAGAATTGGGGGCTAATTTTATAAAGAAAGGAATTGGACAATCTTTCTTCTCTCTGTGTGCTCTGTGATCTCTGTGGTAAAAAATATGCTAACACGTTAGATGCGGGCGTTCTACAATAAATTTTTACCACAGAGATCACAGAGCACACAGAGAGAAGAAAGATGAAAAGCAGAAGCCGGATAATCTTAGCTCTTAGGTAGGTTTCTAAAAAAAATCCTTAAAAGCACGCCCCCCAATTCCTCCCAGGAACCAATTTTTACCGTTCTCTTGTGGTGTCTTGCGAATCTAAGGCTCTCATTTTAAGCTTATTGTGAATATAGTCCATATTGGTTGCTTTTTGCATAATAATGTAGTATAATTATTGTAATTTTAAATTATTATAATTAAATTATGTCCAATTCCGTATCAATATTTAGTAGATTGGTTAATGTTTTTACTTCCTTAGCTACTCCTGGAGTGGCGGATGTTAAAAAAATTAGTTTACTAGAAAGGATTGGTAAGGGAACTCTCTCAAGTCTTACTCTCCTACCTCATTACCAAGAAAGATTAAAAGAACTAGAAGTTCTTGGGAAAAAGGTTCTTGAGCTTGGGGGAAAATTTGGGTCTATAGATTGGAGGCAATTTGGTCTGCTTAATAATTCCAAATTGATTAAAGACACCAAGCTTGAAGGAGGGAATTTCTTTACGAGCCTTCAAGCTGCTATTCAATTTTTAGAAGATTACGAAACAGGAAGTGCCTCTTTTTTTGCTTTAGAAGAAAATACTGATTCCATCTTAAAAGATCTCAAAGCAGCCTTAAAGAACATGCTTGTGTTCGATGCGCTTCATATGCATCTCATCCCCCTTGAATCTAGAGCTGCCATTTACTTAAAACATATCCAAAGCCAACTAGCTAATTTTAAGACTATATTTTTGCCTTTGGGCTATCGCCATGGAGTTGGCAACGAAGGACATGCTCTTGCTTGTAGAGTAGAGCAGGATAAAACGCATGTGATCGTCTCGTTTTTTAATACAGGAAATGGCTCTGACTCTCATCCTGTAATCAATTATACCGAAACATCAGAAAAAGTATCGTATGTCTTTTACCCTATTTACATCAGTAAAGACTTATTTTTTGGAGAAGTCGGACACGCAGCTATTTGTCATCTTATTCGCTATATGGTAGATCCCCCTCGTCCAGAGCTTGCCTCCTATCAAGGAAGTGATATCTATGACATTTTCCTTATGCTCGGAGAGGTAAAACCCGATCTTGGGCCTAATGTGGAAAACACCCAAGCAAACTCCCAATTTTCAGGTGATTGCCCAGAAAAAGCCATAGGCCATATTATCCATGATTTTTTAGTAGAAAAACTTTCTTTTCAAGATGTCCAAAAGGTATTTGTTAATTACCATTTTTATTCGTTAATTAAAGCCTACAATTCTTATAAAGCAGGAAATGCTCCCTCTTACGCATTAGACTTAATTATGCATTCTGCAAAAGAAGTGGGAGCTTTCCTTATAGATTCTGAACAGTTTTTATCCGAAGAAGAGTTCACATCAGCTGCAGCTGGCTTACACGAAATCCTCAAATTAAAAGATGGGGCAAGATATGCTGCTTTTAATTCCCAAAAGCAGATTCCCTCCCTTTTAATACAAAAAATTTCGCCTAATTTCCCTCCTATTCCCCCTTCCAAACCCTCTTCCCACTCTTTTTCGCATGCGAAAGTTTTGCCATTCTCTTGGCCGCAACCTGTTTTTAATCCCGCTAATTTTCAGAGCGAGTTAGAAGCTTCTATAGCGTTACTTGTCAAGCTTCCAGGAAAAGAAGCGTTGGATTACATAAAGGAGTATATCAATGCACTGCCTATTCCTCAATACAACAAAGAAGATGCATGGGACCTTGTTCCTTTATCTGACATCAGATCTATCCTTTGTAATTTGGAAAAACTTTGTTATGAAGCATTAGTCAAACAACAAGTGATAAGGGTTAAGAATACGCTTTTTACATCCAAATTTCTTATCATCTCCACTCTCTATGCCATAACAGATAAACTGGCAAGACGCGTGAAAGAAACCAAATTAAAAGGTTTTACCTCTCCTTTTTTCCCTCCTCCTTTAACTATTGAACCTAATGGTTTTACAACCCTACCGATCGAAAAAGAAAATACACGCTATCATGAAGTAGTTTGTTATTTTGAAGAAAATTTAAAGGGAAGTTTTCCCCTCTTTCCTATCTCTCAAATTTATGTGGAACAGTTTATAGAAGACCATAAAAACGGAAACGTTGAAAAGCAAAGAATGCAAGGGAAAAATCATATTGCCTATCTGCAGCAATTTATCTTAGATAGCTTTCCGCATGCATCCAATAGAGAGCTTACACCTCTTTATATAGAGCTTTGGAAAGATGAAAATAGGAAATATCTTCCAAGAGAGGTTCACACTCTTTACTATTTTGCGTACCTTTTTCAAACACTTGTCATAACCGGATGGGAGGATTGTACTCAAATCCCTTCTTTCTTAACATTTTCTGAGGAACTAAATGATTTAGGAAAAAGGTCCATTCAAATTTTGGGGAGCCCTTTTCTTAAAAACATTGATCCTGATAAAGCTTTTCAGGTAAGAAACTTTGAAGAGAATGGGATCGATTCTTCTTTTATTCCTTTTGATTCTAAAGCAATTAAATCACTGACTCTTAATGACGCGCTTTGTATTCGCTTGAGCGGAGAGCTGGTTAATCAATACCAGGTGGCTGAAGCAGAATATAGAGACTTTTTACGCATTACCCGCAAAGAAAACCTCAAGCTTTTTTTAGCTCTTAATTGGGCAGCAAAACGCTCGAACATCATTCTTCTTCAAAATAAAGGAGTGCAAAAAGCTCTTGATGCCTGTTTTTTTGATCCTGGCTACTTACAAAAGAGGCTTAAAGAAGAAGGCGCTCCTCTTATAGAAAAATTCAGAAAGTTTATTGAAGAAGGCCTAAAATATTACGCCAAGAATAGAAATCATATTAATACCACTCTATTTCTTTTAAGATCAGGGATTGCTTTTGAAGGTTTTTTAAAAAAACCGGAATATGAAAAATATAGAGAAGCTCTTATCTCTCTTTTAAAAATGCCTTTTAATGAAAATCAAAAAACCAAAATCATTTTCCATTTGATTTTTCTAGAATCAGAGAGCCCTCTAGCCTCTTTTGATTTTGCTCTCCTCTTTCAAACTTCTTTAACTTTATCCGATTATCACGACTATGATTATCAGAGCCCTATTTGGCTTCGCTCCCATTTTAGAGATTTTGCAAAATCTATCGCACAAAAAATGCAAGAGTTATTTAAGGATCCTTCCTATGTAAATAGAGCATGCAAAACCATCTTAGAAAATATAGCGGGAGTAAAAACTGACGCTTCCTTTGAAGGCATATTCCCCGAATACAGCGATGGGAAATACAGATTAAACTTCTTTAATGGAGAACTTAAGCATGAAGAATTTGGCGTTTTAACTAATAGACCAGGCGGAAATTATGGATTCAATAGTGTTGATACTAAATGGCTTAAACATAAGTTTTATTGGAAAAACAATAAGCAGTTGGTCTCCTTTGATGAGACACTAAAAATTCCTAATGAAGACAGAGTGGATCATTGGGAAGTAGAGCTTACTATTAAGAAAACAAAACAAAATGCCACTCCTTATATTCCAGAGGAGTCTATAGAGTCCCCTTTCGCTTTTTTAACTCATAGAAAATGGACCCTTTTTCAGTGCGAAGCCCAAGTTTTTGGTTATTATCCTGAAGAGAGGTCCCCCTATTTTGTTATAGAATCAAGCGGCCCTAATGCAATAATTAGACGTCTGACAAAAGATGCTGATCCCCTTCCTATTGTGATTACAGATCTTTCTTCTATTAATGAAGCTGACCCTCTTTACAACTTTACACTCCGCTATGCTAGAGCAAAAGAAGTCGTTTGTTTTGTAAACGAGCAAACAAGACGTATTGAAGAACTTCATTTCCTTACACTTAATCTTGAATTCAAAAGACAAACTATTGAAGGCCCCTTATTGCAAGGAAAAGAAGTCCTTAAAAGCACCGAATTTCCGGGGTTTTTCTTGGTAGAAGATGATGCAGAAAATAAAGCAGGACTCTCTTGCATAAATCATTATCAAGGAGCCTTTCTTTTGAGAAATGCTTCAGGGAAATTCTTGATTATCTTGCCAAAATCTCATCTTAAACAAAGTGAACACGACTTTGATCCGGAAATTAAACAAAATGGCCTTGTATATTCTAAATACTTTGTATTTGAAGAAACAGCCTTTGGACTTATTTCTCAAGAACAATCCGCCTATTTTTATCTAGCCCTCCTTCTAAAAATGCAACGCGACTACGTAAAAGCTTATGACTACTTGAAAAAAGTTAAAACTACCGCTTTTTTTAATGAAAGAGACATGCAAATTCTTTATCTTTTTAGCAATTTACGTGACCGCTCTCCTGATTCCGCAGCTTTTAATTTAAAACTCCTTTTATTGATTATTGAAAACAAAAACCTATTACTAGAAGAGCAATTTACAGGTAAAACAAAGAGCAACGAATATAAAGAATTAATTAAATGGGGAGAAAAATGCTATATAGATTACTTTAAAATTGACTCTGCTATTTCTGCTGAAATTTATCTAACAGATACACAAGAAAAGATCATTCTTTTTACCCTAAAAACCTTTATTGACTCTCAAGATCCTATCGTCAATAGCCGCTTTAATATGTTTTTTAATAGCACAAAAAAAACAGAAATCACAATTCCTTCAAGACCTGTCTCTCTAGTTCCTAAAAGCTTTCAAAATATACATCCGAGCTTTATCTCTCCAAAAAATTTAGAAAAATTCAATTTAAAAACGGCAACTAAAGAGGAAATAGAAAGATCTAAATATATTCCTCATCCTATTCGGTTACATGAGGAAGCCATTTTAGCCAATTTTCCCACCTTATATGAAATGGCAAAAAACGCTTCTCCTAATACCCCTGACCCCTTTGATTTTGTTTTAATGGCCCTTTGCAAAAGTCGAGTAAACGGACCCGTCGGTAGCGCTCTTTTTTATGTGAGGCATTTTCCTTCTCAATTTCAGGATCTTTCCTTTAATATGAAAGATAAAGCTTCTACTATAATGGAAATAAACTCCAGAGTAGATAAACTAAAAGATAAATACCCTCCAAATACATTATTAAATAAAACGAAAATATTCAGATTTAATAAAAAAATAGAGCTTCATTTAACACAAGAAGTTGTAACAAGAGAGGCTATACCTGAATCTAGCGCAGTTCCTAAGCCCCAAGATCTCTTAAGTCAAATCAATAAGATTTTAAACAGACCCTGTAATTTGATACGTCAAGGCGTCATAAAAGAAGTGATCTTTCAATTAAAAATGGACACTAAAAAGATTCTTTTTATTACACCTCAAATGATGATGAAAGAGGTAATTCTTAAAAATGATATAAGCTTCCTTAAAAAACATCGCCCCATGCTATCTCCTATTCAAATAGGAAATGTTTGCACTCTTGTTAAAATGTTTTATCATCAAGAGGTCTTAAAAATCAGTGGAGATGCGCCTCTTAATTACGATCCTTTAGAATATCCAGAAATCTCTTATTTTAAAATACAAGAAGGCAAACTACCAAAAGCAGAACAAATAGAGGTTTACAAATGGATCTGTGAGCGTTTAGAAAAAAAAGAACACTGCCATTTTCAGCAGCCGGCAGGACGCGGAAAAACATCTTATCTTATACCCCTTCTAGTGCTTAGAGCTAAACGTGTAGGGCTAATGGCTGTAATTTTTTCTACAGGCAGTATGTACTCTGTCGATAAACAAAATCTAGGAAATACCTTTAATTTATTAGGCGTAGAACTTGCCTTTGCAGAAGTTGGCTTACATATGAAGCTATCTCTTGAAGAGTTAAAACTCATCTATTTCCAGCTAGCTCAAGGAAAAAAGCAAGACAAAGCCCTCATTATGACGCCTCAAATCTTTTACGCCCTCCATCTAATGTATTTATACGCAGCTATTAAGGAAAAAGATAAAGATAGAGTGAACTATCTAGGTAAAATTATCTATTTTTTAAAAAATGAGTGCCTTCTTATTCTTGATGAATCTCATCAGAACCTCGATGCCCTTACAAGAGCTATTTTTGGAGTAGGCAGTATTTTTAAACTGCCGGATCATCAACAACAGCATTTTCTTTCCTTAATGCAACCAATTATAAAATTGATGGATCCCGTCTTAGGAATAGAAAAAATCAATATGAGCTTAGGTGAGCTCTATGCTAACATTTTCCATCTAGATGAGGAATTTGCCTCTTATTGGACTAATAAAAAAGCTCTTAAGCCAGAAAGACTCATTCAATGGCAAAAAACAGATAAGGCCAAAGCCGATCTTATTTCTTTAACAAATTACTTCCTCTCCACTCTTTTACCCCAAATTCTCAAAATGCGCACCGAAATTGACCACTGCCAATCCCTCTACCCCGAAGAAGAATTTGAAAGTCCTTGCCACAATAAGACCCCTTCAACAGCAGAGTTTGAAGATATTTATAAAACTGCTGCTCTCTCTATTAAAGGAACCTTTCATCGAGGCCTCTCTAAATTGCAGGTGAGCAAATTTCTTACAACCCTATTAAAAGAGCATAATAATGAGGTCAAAGGAGGAATCGAAAACACAGATCCCAACGCAAAGCTAAGAAGCTGGCTTGTAGGATCTAAATACGAGGATCTCTCTCTTGAAGACATTAATTTTGCAGATCCCACAATAATGGAAGAGTTAACTTTTATTTTAAAAAGGAATCCTTTAGTCATTGCCCTATATCTTCTAACTACTATTCTTCCCCAGATTAGCTCCACCTCTTCTGAGCAGCTTATTTCAACGCCTTCTCATCTGCTAAGTGGTTTTGCGACATCTATTAGCTGCAGCGCAACGCCGCTGCGCCCTATTGCCTACCCCCAAGCAATTAAAAGTTTTTATAAAGATCCCTTTTTTGAAAGCAATGTTCTTGCGCAATTAAGAGCCCCTCAAAATGCAAGACAACTGTTTGTTAAAGATGCCTCAGTCTTCTTTCAAGAGATGATGAAAGAGCAAAATAAAGAGCTCTTTAATTCCGCTACTATGTTTATTGATCCTCGAGGCTTTTTCTCCGACTTTAATAATCATACAGTAGCCAAGGTATGGCTAGAGGCTTCTCAATTAGATGGAGTCATTTTCTTTAATGAAGAAAGAGTTCTTAAAGTAGATAGGGAAGAAAAACCCAAGCTGTTAGATAAACAAGGCAAAATCACAGATTACACAGGCGTTATGCCTCAAGGAAAAATAGGGATTTATTTTGATGCCGCCCATTCAGAAGCAGCAAATGTGATAGGAGATCCTAATGCAATTATCTTATTTTTTCTCTCAAAGGGCCTAACTAAATCGCGTAAAATTCAAGCTGTTATGCGAGCAAGAGGTTTCCTTGATAAACAATCCCTTGTATGGATTATTCCCGATGAAGTGGCATTCTTAACCAAAACAGATGTTCCTTCTATTGAAGAGTGGACAGAAAAAAATGAAAATGAAGAAATGGGAAAAAGGGTTATTTTAAATGCCTTCCAAGAAATTGCCTTTAAAATTCAGAATCTGGCTTCAACTGAAATAGAAAAGGCTCATAAAATAGATCCTCAGATAGCTATGACTCTTATGCAAAAATACAGCAAAGGTTTTACTGAATTTTCTGATCACGATCCTTATAAAGCCTTTTCCGATCATGAGAAAAACGAAGATACCCGTCTTGTATTAGAAAGATACGCAAGAGAATATTACAAACTTTTCAACTATGAACTTCCTTTAGAAGAACAGCATGAATTAACAGGTGAAATTAATGACTTTATAAGTAAGGTAGAAGAAGAAGTAAAAACAATTGCCTCAAACTTTAATAAAGCTATTTCTAAAGAGATTGAGCAGCACTGCCGCCTTTTAAACGAAACAGAGCAAATGGAGTTCCGCCCAAGAGCTGTAGATCCAATTTCTGCTGATGGGGTCTATGGTAGCGTGAATCTTATAGATCATGAATTCCCTTCCGCAGTTAAACAAGTATTAGCTAAAGATCTTTATAACGAACCTTTAACAGAGAATTTTTATTTTGAAAAAAATCAGCTTCACACCGCCGTAAAAGGAGGTAAATCCTTAAAAGAAGATTATTTAAAGCCGATCGACTTCTTCCTGATTTTAATCGAAGATGGCCATTCTAAACCTTCTGCTATAGCTATTTCTAACGAAATCATCTCTACGTATTTAAACGAACTTATAGATGCCCCGGAGGATGGGGGGCCATTAATTTCCCCGCACAAAGCTTTCCTTGTAACAGCAGAAGGGATGCTTGTTCAAAAAGGAAGGGGGATATTAGCCCCTTCTGAAGCTGATGTTGAAAAAATCCTCTCTTCGCTTTGGTTAAAAGATTTAGCAACCGATGCCGCATTCCTTAAAGGGCAGCTGCTTCACCCCGAAAGACTTGCAGAAAGAATTGAAAACGGATGGGGATGGAACAAATTTCATCAATTTAGGCATAAAGTCTTATCATCCCTTCCCAATATGGAAAGCGCAGAATTAGCCGCATTAAAAAAATTCCAAAAAACCTACGGACCAAAAGCCTCCCCACCTAAGAATTAACAAGATGAACAAGGATAGGCAAGATATACAGGATGAAGAGAAGAACAATTTGCTTTAAAAAATAAAAGTACGAGCAACTTCTTTGTCCCATTAGGGACAGTGGTATGTAGCCAGGGTGTGACGAAGGAACCCCTGGATAAAAATGAATCTAAAAATGCACTCCATAGGAGTGCAGGAATTTTGGACTTAGAAAATAAATTTTTAGGTTTCCCTTCGCTATCCTTTTGGTTGTAAAAGTTCGATCACAGCGCCATCATGATCTTCAATAAAAGCCATATATTCATTTTCATATACACATGGATCCAAAAGAATCTTTTTTCCATGAATTGCTTTCTCTATGTCCGGAACAATAAAGCAGACATGCGCCATTTTTTGAATATGTGGATGAAGAGGGCAACCTTTTTCGAAATATATCCACTCGATACCATATTGAGATTTTTTATAATCAGATGTCCAAAGCTTATAATCAGGAAAGTAAATCATACCCTCCTTTTTAAATTGAATAGGGATGCCTATGTGGTCGTATTTCAACATTTTGTCTCTCAGATTATCACCTTCTTATCAAAAAATGTTTTTTATAGCGAGAGAATTGAAAAACTAACAAAAGAAAGAATTTTTTTTTGGAAGAAGGAATACAGAATAGGCTAATCAGAAAAAGAAAAATAACAGGATATTAGGATCATCCTGTTATTTTTTTTTAGGTTTAGGCGTATACGGTGCATGATTAGTCTAGGTCAAGTGCATTGTTATTTTCCATTATAGGAGGGAGACGATTAGCGGCTGCCGCACCCGTACCGTTATTCGATCTGCTATCGTTGTTATTGTTGTTAGATTTTTCTTCAAGGCGATCTTGTATTACGGTGTTATTACTAGTATGCGCTCCGTTTGCGCTTGGACGGCAATTCATAGATTGCTCGGCTTTACGTTTGATAGATAAATAAGCTAAAGCAATTAAAGAAACTAGAGTTATAACGCCGCCGCCAATAAGCATAGGTAGGTAGGCTGAAGCTCCAAGGCCAAGGCCGCCTGTTACAGCAAAATAAACACCTGCTCCAATGGCTGCTAAAGCAACGACTAATATAGCAGCTACTATGTATTCTTTTTTTCTAGAAACGGGTAAATCCTGAGAATGGGGAACCGGTGAATGACTTATTGGTGGTGTTGACATAATTTTTTCTCCTTTAATGTTAAAAGTGATATTTTCGCTATTAATAATAACATTTTCATACATTTTACACTTCTAAAATAAAGAATATTGTAAAATTAAAATTTTAAACAATTGTATGGATTGAATAATTTTGATTTGCCATCTTAGAAGCATGAAACTAAACATTTTTTCTAGCACACTTAAAGGAACCCTTACTGTTCCCCCTTCTAAGTCCCATACCTTAAGGGCTATTCTGTTTGCCTGCATGGCAAAAGGAACTTCTCATATCAAGCATTACCTTAAATCACCTGACACTTATAGGATGATCGATGCAGTTAGAGAACTTGGAGCATTAGTAAATGTTCAAGAAAATTCTTTAATTATTGAGGGGGTAAAGGGAAGCATAGCGCCTAAAAAAAGAACTATTGATGCAGGGAACTCTGGCCAGGTCCTTCGTTTTATAGGAGCCTTAAGTGCTCTTAGTCCTTCTGAAACAACTCTTACAGGCGACCACTCTATTTGCCATCAAAGACCTGTAAAGGCTCTTGCCGATGCGCTTAAAGAACAAGGGGCGGTAGTTAGTTATTTAAATGAAGTGAATCACCCACCCCTTCAAATTACAGGAACAATTAGTCCAGGAAGTTTTTCATTAAGCGGAGAAGATTCCCAGCCCGTATCAGCCCTTTTAATGGCTACAGCCTTTTTAAAAGGACCTTCTCACATCTATGTCACAAGTCCTGGAGAAAAACCTTGGATTGAACTGACTTTAAGTTGGATGAAAAAATTTGGCCTTAAGGTAAAGAACAACGATTTTATGCATTACGAAGTAGAAGGAAATGCGGAATATGAAGGATTTAATACAAAGATCCCAGGAGATTTTAGCTCTGCTGCTTACCCCATTGGGGCAGCTTTAATTACAGGATCTTGCCTCACTCTTTATAATCTCGATATGCAAGATGCTCAAGGCGATAAAAAACTGATCGATACCCTTATTTTAATGGGCGCGCATATTGAAATAGAAAAAGATGCTATCCATATTAAAAATACAGGCAAGCTGGAAGGGATTAAAATAGATGTGAACGACTTTATAGATGCTATCACGATTTTAGCTGTTATAGGATGCTTTGCCTCTTCTAAAATGGAGATTGTAAACGCCTCCATTGCAAGAAATAAGGAATCGGATAGAATTTATGCGATAGCAACAGAATTAAGAAAAATGGGAGCTACAATTGTTGAAAAAGAAGACGGGCTTATCATCTATCCCTCCATTCTTAAAGGAACAACTCTTTATAGCCACAAAGATCATAGAGTCGCCATGGCGCTCAGTGTAGCGGCATTAAAAGCAGAAGGCGAAACAATCATAGAAGATGTAGAGTGTATAAAAAAAAGCTACCCCTCATTTATAGAAGATTTTCAATCCCTTGGAGCTAACATCTATATTGTCGCATAATCTTAGTACAAGAATACATAGAGAGATTAAATTTTTTTCTCTTCTCTTTCTTCCTCTGTGGTTTCTTGTCTCTGTGGTTTAATCTTTAGCTAAGCTGAGCCAGCAAAAGACTTGCATTTTTTTTAACCACAGAGACAAGAAACCACAGAGGAAGAAAAGAGAGAGAGATTTTATTCCCTCTCTGTTATTCTTCTTATTATGCAACAACACCGTTAAGATCTATGGCAAGTAACCATTTTGGCACAATTTTTAAAGTCACTACATGGGGCGAATCACATGGCAAAGCTATTGGAGCTCTTATTGATGGGTGTCCAGCTGGCCTTTCCATTACTGAAGAAGAGATTAACCTTGAGCTTTCCTTAAGAGCTCCTGGAAACTCCCCTTTTACCTCCCCTCGTAAAGAAGCAGACACTGTAGAAATTCTCTCCGGCGTATTTGAAGGCAAAACAACTGGGGCTCCTATTTCGCTCATCATTTTTAATACAAATGCCGATTCATCTCCTTATGAACCTATTAAAAACATTCTTCGTCCAGGCCACGCCAATTTTACTTATTTAGAAAAATATGGGATCTTCGATTATCGAGGAGGAGGAAGAGCTTCAGCTAGAGAAACAGCTTGTAGAGTAGCTGCTGGCGCTATTGCAAAAAAGCTGCTTAAACACTTTGACATTCATATTACTGCCTATATCAAGGAAATTGGGGGCATTAATGCTAAAGATCAAATAGCTCAGTTGCTAGAAAAAGCAAAAGCAGAAGGAGATTCTTTAGGAGGTATCGTTGAAGTCGTCACATCTCCCCTTCCGATAGGCCTTGGAGATCCGGTTTATGAAAAGCTAGAAGCTAATTTAGCCAAAGCTTTTTTAAGCATACCTGCCACTAAAGGCTTTGAAATAGGCGAAGGATTTCATGCAGCGCGCATGAAAGGCTCTTCCCATAACGATCTTTTTGAAATAAGTGAAAAAATAAAGCCCTCAACTAACCATGCAGGCGGAACTTTAGGAGGCATCTCAACAGGCGAGCCCCTTATTTGCAAAGTAGCCTTTAAACCCACATCCAGCATTAAACAACCCCAAGCCTCCGTCAATATCTCCTCAGGAAAGCCCGAAACCCTCACCCTGCCACCCGAAGCAAAGCACGATCCCTGCGTTGCCATCAGAGCCGTCCCCGTCGTCGAAGCCATGACAGCCCTCGTCCTTGCCGACGCCCTCCTCATGCACAGATCCTCCAAACTCTAAAACCATCTAATCCAATAAAAATAAAATAGACATCTTGCGTAACTTGCTTGGTTTGAAGGATTTTTTCTTGAGGCTCAAAGAGCCGGCCTATTAATAGCCCAGCGCCGTAAGGCCTGGGTAAATAATACATAAGAAATTGAGCCACAACGTGGCGACTTAATACTTAACTCTAAGGCGCCACGTTGTGGCTCAAATATTGCTTTTACCGGTACCCAGGCCTTACGGCGCTGGGCTATTAATAAGCCGGCTCTTTGAGCCTCAAGAAAAAATCCTTCAAACCAAGCATACAAGATGTCTAATATTAAATTTTCCTTCCTTCTCTGCGCTGATGAAATTCTAACTTGAGCTCATTTAAGCCTTTTTAATTTACAAGATCTAGGTTTATTTTGTTACTTAGGAGAAGAGAAGGGAACCTCTATTTTTCTTTAGGAAAAGATTACTTCTCTATGAAGCCGGCTTGAGTAAGAAATGCTTCATTATCGATGACGTATTGGGGATATGTTTCATCGATGGATACGAGGGTGTTTGTGCGGATAAGCTGGGAAAGAGCCTCCGGATTTTTTTGTTCTTTTGTGTCCCATTCGGAGTGAGAGAAGGCTTCGATTTTTTTAATAAAGCGCTCTATTCCTCCCATAGAAGAAAAATGCCACCCGGCATTTTCTATAAGGGAATACCTTTTAATGTTGGCTTTCTTTAGCTTTCTTTTTGATAAGCTCGTTAATTTGCGCATTTTTGTGGGATAAAGCTTTTTGGCAGTTTTATATGGTACAGCAACTGTCCCATACCAAGAATCTCCGTTGTCATGCAACCTATTAAGATAGCCTACGTACATTGTTTGACCAAGAACAACTAAATCTTCCTTGTTATTCCAAAGAGCATTTTTAATTTCCTCTATTTTGTTAACTCTCACAATCTCATCGACATCGGAGAGTAAAATAATATCATTCTGCTTGCAGGATGTAAGTCCTCTCATTAACTGATCTCTTTGATAGCGCTCTCTTTCCCACGCATTAGACGTTACATAAGCCTCTTTAATAGGAACATGCTTGATTTTATCGAGGTATTTCTTAAAGCGTTCTCTATTTTCCTCAAAGTGCAGGGGCTTAAGGGTTCCCCTAAACGTCTCTGAACTCTCAGCTATGACAAAATAATCTACCTTATTTGACATCTCAGAAAGGCGCATTTCTAATAGCTCAAGCTCATCATTAAAAAGGAAACAGTCATAAATTTTAGGCGTTTCTTTTGAAGGCAAAGAATAAAAACAATAAAGCAGCACAAGAGCTAAGGCCCCAAAGAGGATTTTTTTCATTAGAATTTTTAAATAAAGTTTGAAAAAGACATTCTACCAAACCCATAAAATTATGCAAACGAATTACATTAAATGTTTATATTTAGGCACTTAAGACGACTTCAAGCAAATGGGGTTCAATGCGAGACTTTTTAGAAGTTAAAATGGGTGCCTCCCCTTTCTCTATTTGCGGTTAAAGCATGGAAGATAGCTAAGTATTCTCTTCAAGCAGCCTGGAGGCTTTGATTGCACAAGTGGGGGCAGATCTTGAATGAGGAGAGCCACATTAATGTCTGCCTGTAAAGGACTAAGATCTAACTGAACTGGTTGTATAAGATCGCAGATGTTAGGAAGAAAAAGTTGTGTTTTTGTAAAATCAGTGGGTATGAATTTATAAGCAGTGAAATCGAAAGATAAATTTGCCCGTTTATTTAAGAATTCGCTTGCTATCTCTGTTCTCAATTTTTCAAGGGCATCTTTCAAGGAATTATTTTCTACAGGGAATTGGTATTTTTTTAATTCTTTAAATGGATCAGGTGGTGGACCCATGCCGCCTGCGATCCGTTCTTGGTAGATAGGTTGATCGTAATGGCGAGCGGGATAGGCATAAGCAGCAACTTGCGGAGCAACATTTTCAATAAGGGGCTCTGGAAACGCAATTTGTCTACAAGAGGGGCATTTACCTTCTGATAAAGCTGAAGCCAGCCATTGATTTAAACAAAATTGATGAAAAACGTGACGACAGCGCGTTTCTATGGATTGTTCCTCGGGTAAAGATGCGCCCGGAGTGACATCTGTTAAACAGATGACACAAAAAGAATATTCTCCGGAGGGATTGCTAGAGAAAGAACTTGGTGCTGCGGCCGACATTATGTACCTCTTGTATTATTTAATAATTTCTAGAAGAAGTTTGGGGGAATAGGGCTTTCAAAAAGTAGGGGTTTATTTGTTTCAGGATGAATAAAACCTAGCTTATGCGCATGAAGTCCTAAGCGATTAAGGGGGTTTTTTGTAGATCCGTATTTTTTGTCTCCTGCAATAGAGTGCCCTGCATCTTTACAGTGAACGCGGATTTGGTTTTTTCTTCCTGTTTCTAAGGTAACGCGAAGCGTTGTATATTGCCTTGATCTCGAAACTACCTCATAGTGGGTTGTTGCAAGTCTTCCTTTTTCGGGGGCAACGCTTTGAACGTAGTAAGTAGCTTCATCTTCTAATAAATAGCTTTGCCAGGTCCCTTTATCCTTTTCAAAACTCCCTTCCACAACAGCTACATATTCCCTTGTGATATCATGAAGTCTAAATTTTTCTTTTAAATAATCTCTTGCGAGCTCTGTGTAAGCAAAGACCATTACACCAGAAGTCTCTCTATCTAAGCGATGTACAGGGTAAACTCTTTGGGTGTTGAAGCGTCTTTTGATGATGCAGTGAGTTGTTAGACACTCTTCAAATTGGGTTGCCACACTTAAAAGTCCTTCCGGCTTATCTACAACAATAAGGTGTTTATCCTCGTAAAGGACTTTAATCCCCTTATAAAGAATTAAGGAGCGTTTGCCCAAAGAGACCTCATCTCCCTTGACAAGGGGGTGCATAGGCTTGGTTACAAGCTTCCCATTAACAAATATACGCTCTTTTTCAATCCAGGAACGCAGTGTGTTTTTAGAGCTCTCAGGGCACATAAGTACCAGAGCTTCTAGGAGGTTCTGATTAGAATCAATTATTGTTTGCATAAAAAACTTTCTTTTGAGAGTATGGCCACAATGATATTATACGCTATGGGGAATTGAAAAAATATAACAAATATTTTTTAAAAAATAACGTAAATATATTACTTGAATTATGTGCATTTTATTACAACCTTTGGAGGATCAATGAAACCTGTAAAAGAAGCAGACGTATCAAAAGAAAAAGATGTTGCCGCACTAAAAACTAAAGATGAATCAGCTGTTGCCGTGCAAGAACCTGAGAGCACAAAAGAAACAGATGCAGAAGCAAAGCAAAAAGAAATGGAATCATCTAGAAAAAGAGTGAGCTATTGCATTGGTCTTGAAACAGCTAGAAATTTAAGACAACAATTTAGCGACATGGACGTTTCTCTTTTAATGGAAGGTTTCCAAGATGGACTAGAAGGCAAATCTCAAAAAATTGCACAACAAGAAGTACAAAATTTAATGCTTGCGCTAAGAAAACAGATTGAGATGCAACAAAGACAATTTATTTCTCAAGTTGCAGAAGCAAACAAAAAAGCTGGAGAGCAATTCTTAGAAGAAAATAAGAAAAAAGATGGCATAACAACCCTTCCTTCTGGCCTTCAAGTAAAAGTACTAAACAAAGGAACTGGACCTTCTCCTACAATTTTAGATGCAGCAACAATCCATTACAAAGGAAGCACAATCCAGGGTCAAGTATTTGAAAGCACATACGCTGCTGGCAAGCCTGCAGTTGTTGCGTTGAATAAAGTGATCCAAGGATGGGCAGAAGCTCTTCAAAAAATGAGAGTAGGCGATAAAGTGCAACTATTTGTTCCTTCCTACTTAGCTTACGGCGAAGCTGGATTTGGCAACATGATTGGACCAAATGTTACGCTTGTATTCGAGCTTGAACTACTTGGGGTCAATGCCTAATTTGATGCGGGAGTTCCAGTATCCTTCTCCATAATCGTAGCAAAGTTGCTCTCCTGGAGCAATTTTGCGCTTCGAAAAAAAGATGATACGAAGAATTCCTTCCGCTATCACAGCGATTGGTTCCACATTGGGATAATCGCTGTGGTTAATAAAGCGCGTGTGATTTCCCCTCTCTTGAGCATCGATTAAATACTTAGAGGTCATAAGCTCTCCTAAGTAATACTCAAAAAGGTACTTATTTTTCTTGTCTTCCCAAAAAGTGCGTTTCCTTAGGTCCCCTGTATATTCCCCTATATAGGTATTTGCTAAAATCTCTTTTTCAGCAAATACGCCATACCCAATGATCTCATTGATAAAGCGAATAGAAAATTCGGGATATACACAAGAGATGATCTCTTTACTAAAGTAAACACCTAGCCACTTCTGCTTACGATCAAGCTTGTTTTTTGCAAGCATTTTAAGGCATTTTCTTTGGACATCGCTTAAAAAATCCGCTTCCTTAAACTGCAAGGCCTGTATATAAACAATGCCCATCAGCTTTTCAAATTCTTCTATTGTATAAAGGGAAAATTCTTCGCTTCCCTTATGCATCACTTTAATATTCATATATAAATATTGACATTTACCACATAAAAAAAGAAATTAAAAAAAAGACTCCCCCAAAAAGAGAGGCCCTAATTTTATTTTTCTTTCTTCTCTCTGTGTGCTCTGTGATCTCTGTGGTAAAAAATATGCCTAACACGTTAGATGCAATCATTCTGTGATATTTTTTTACCACAGAGATCACAGAGCAAAGAGAGAGAAGATAGGAATTAATTATTTTCTACCCTCAAAAATAATCCATTGTCTGAGGAGAAAAAAGGAGATATTAGTGGATACACCAAAGAAAAAAATATTTCTTATTCGCCATGGAGAAACGGCCTGGACAATTTCTGGACAACACACAGGTTCAACAGATATTCCCCTAACGCAGAAAGGGATAGAAGATACTAAGAAACTAGGAACCTTTCTACAGGCGCAAAATTTTGCAGCCGTTTTTGTAAGTCCGCTTGGTAGATCCATAGAAACATGTCAGCATGTAGGGCTTATGAAAAAAGCTCAGGTAGATGAAGATTTAAAAGAGTGGAACTACGGAAAATATGAGGGCCTAACAAGCAAAGAAATTACAGAGACTAATCCCACATGGACCATTTTTACAGAAGGCGCCCCCGAAGGAGAATCTCTTTTAGATATCAAAACAAGAGCAGACCGATTTCTAAAGAAAATAGAAAAAATTGAAGGAGATATTGCTGTTTTTTCCCACGGCCACTTTTCTAGAGCGCTTGGAGTTAGCTGGCTTGGACTTCCCCTATCAGATGGCAGACTCTTTGCTCTATTCCCCGCCTCCATCTCCATTCTCGGCTACGAAAAAGACACAAAGGCCCTCCTCCTCTGGAACCAAACCTAATCCCGTGCCCGTGTGCGTGCCCGTGCCCTTGCCCGAGTTTAATCATCCGAGCCAATAACTCGGGCACGGGCACGGGCACGCACACGGGCACGCGAGGGAATGGCCAGGGCAAGAGATGGAAAAAAATACCCTCCTGACTTTTTCAAGTAGGAGGGTGAAGAGCCATCTTATTTTACTCAAGCCAAATGGACGAAAAGCTGCTCATGAAGCAGTCTGATCATCTCACCTCTATGAGAGGATGTGGTACCTTGAGTCATCCGTTAGATGGTATACGGTCGAAATAGATCTGTGGTTAAGATATATCTGCCAGAATACACATCTAGTTGGGATATGACAGCTTTCTATCTTTAATTTAACAACTAATTATTTATTTGTAAAACAAATAATTTAATAACTGTTAAAGCAGTCAAATTAAGTGATTTAAAAGACTGAAGTTGTATATCAACCGTGTTTTTTAAATAGCTTGCTCGATTTTTAATAAATTTGCTATTAGAATAGGCAGATCTTATAAAACATCTTAGGTACACCTATGAAAAAACATTCCCTTCTTTATACAGCGCTCCTAGCTGCCGTAGTGCTAGCCCCGTTTTCGATAAAAGCTCAAGAAGCAGCTGAAGAATCTGAGGTTTATCCTTCTATTGTTCTAGGTGGAGGCATTGGAGGCTTAACATCTGCTCTGTATCTTTCAAGAGCCGGAATCCCTCCCCTTATCATTGAAGGAGCTCATGTTGGTGGAGCCCTTATGCAATCTCCTAAAGTGCAGAACTGGCCTGGGGAATTTGAAATTAAGGGATTTGATCTTGTGGAAAAGATTAGGGATCAGGTCCAAAGGAATGGCTCTAAATTTTTAGCCGAAGAAGTCATCGATGTCGATTTTTCTAAACGCCCCTTTACCATTACAACCAGATCTTTATATGGAAAAGAAAAAATCCGTACGATTAAAGCCCAAACAGCCATTGTTGCCCTTGGAACAACGCCTCAGTTTTTAGGCATCCCTGGAGAAAATGGGCCAGATGGCTACTGGTCTCATGGTGTTTATACATGTGCTGTGTGTGATGGATCTTTATTTAAAGATAAAACAATTGCTGTTGTAGGAGGGGGCGACACAGCGATTACAGAAGCACACTACCTCTCTGATATTGCTAAGCATGTGTATGTTTTTGTAAGAGGAGAAGAATTCAAAAGCCTTGAAAAGGCAAGAACAGAAACGCTTCTTGCTAAGCCCAACGTAGAAGTGATCTATAAATCCTCTCTTAAAGAAATTAAAGGAGATGGAGAAAATGTCACCCATGTGATTGTCCAAAAAGATAAAGACAAAAAGCCTGTTGAAATTTCGGTGGATGGGGTTTTCTTAGCCATTGGATCTAAACCTAATTCTACACTTTTCAAAAATAGACTAGCCTTAGATAAACAAGGCTTTATTCTTTTGAAAAAACAACAAGAAACCTCCATTCCAGGAGTTTTTGCTATTGGGGATATTGCCGATCCTATCTATCAACAAGCCGTATCTGCTGCAGGAGATGGGGCTAAAGCAGCGCTTCAAGTGAAGTCTTATTTATCTTCAATGCCCGCTTTAAATAAAATGCAGAATTCCGAGCCTATGGCTATTGCAGACGCACCTCTCCCCTCTATCATTGAGATTGGAAGTGTATCTCAATTCAATGAGATTCTTAAGAATAGCCAAGAACCCCTTATTGCTGATTTTTATGCTACTTGGTGTGGCCCTTGCAAGCACTTCGCCCCTGTTTTTGATGATCTAGCGAGCACTTTTTCAGGAAAAGTTAAATTCCTTAAGGTAAATGTAGATGTAGTAGGTGAGCTTTCCCGCCATTATCAGATTAAAGGGATACCCTCCCTTCTGATTTTTGATAAACAAGGAAGGCTTGTTGCAAAGAAAACAGGATCGAAAGAAATTAATGATTTTGTTACCCGTTTTGAACCTTATGCAGGACAAACTGAAGCGCAAATAGAACACTTTCTACGAGGCATAAAATAAAATATTGCAATAACTTACGCTCAATGCTAGGATGCGGTTTTAAAGAGAGGTATACAAATGGGTGCCGAACCTAAACCGCATAAACCTTTAGTGGCATTTACAGCTGCAGTACTGATCCTTATCACCTTAGTTCTTTTTCACCATCATAAAAGCCAAACATCTAATGCCGTTGATCTAGAAGTCTCCTCCCATCCCACAATAGGAAATCCTGATGCAGCGATTCATATCGTTGTTTTTGAAGAGCCCAGATGCATTGACTGCATGTATTACAATAACGACATCTATCCCCTTATATTTAAAGAATATATAGAAACAAACCAAGTGAAATACACCAACATCCCCGTCTCTTTTTTACGCAATTCGCTAAATATAGGTACCGCCCTTTTATGCGCATACCATGAAAACCCTAGAGAGCCAAATGATGAAGCTTATTTTGCCTTTCTAGACTACATCTACCAAGACGGAAGAGTCGTACATAATGACAATCTCACTATAAATGATATTGTGCATTTAGCCTCTCAAGCATCCCCTTCTATCAACTCCAAAAAACTTAAAAAATGCATAGAGAGTAAAAATTATCACCAAGACATTCTAAATAATACAGCTTATGCAACAGAGGTCATGAAAGGCAACCTTGGAACACCGGCAATCTATGTAAATGGCGTTCTTTTAGAAAATATCACCTACGCAAATCTGAAAAAACTTATCACTAAAGCAATAGGCGCATCACATGAATAAAAACCGTTTTTTCTATGCCTTATATTTAGCCTGGATTATTGCTTGCTTAGGAACAATAGGGGCTCTTTATTTTGAACAAATGGATCATCTGGCGCCTTGTAATCTTTGCTGGTATCAAAGAATGGGCCTGTTCCCTTTAGTCATCATTTTAGGAATGGCTGCATTTCGCGGGGTTTTAAAGATTATCCCTTATGTTTTGCCTCAGATCTTTTTGGGCGGGCTTGTCGCCTTGGCTCAAATCCTTGTTCAAGAGAAAATCATCTCTACGTCGCTAGCCCTTTGCGGCAAAGGCTCTAGCTGCCTAGAAAAGATAGATTTAGGCCTTGGATTTATTACTCCGCCTATCCTCTCTTTTTTAGCTTTTGCAGCCATGGCCATTTTACTAATCTATGCTCAAAAAAATAACAAGAAGATTTGACTTTTTATTTTCTATGCGAAGATAATCAAACACAAGGGAACGCCCTTAAACTTTAGGAGAATTTTATGGTAAAAGAAAAAACATCCCACGCTAAAGAAACCAAAAAGAAAGCGTCAAAAACAGCAAAAGAAAAGAAAGTCGCAAAACAAGAAAAAAAGAAAAAATAACCCTCAAGAATTAAAGAGAAGAGGAAAAATAACAGGATGTACAAAGATAAGGCAAGATATACAAGATGAAGAAAGATAAAAGAGAGAAAAATCTTTCTTTCTTCTCTCTGTGTGCTCTGTGATCTCTGTGGTAAAAATTTATCGCAGAACATTGCATCTAACGTGTTAGCATATTTTTTTACCACAGAGATCACAGAGCACACAGAGAAAAGAAAAAAGAAAACTTCCTCTTTCTTCATCCTGTATATCTTGCCTTATCCTGTACATCTTGTTACTCTTCTCTTCTTCTTTTCTAAGTCTTAGAAGGAACTATTTCCTGGAAGAGGAAGATGGTTTCGAGTTCGTGCTTGGTAAGGCCGCCGTGTGCGCCGTAGAAGTGCTGGTCGTAGCGGTGTCTTTCGTGCCACCAGACAGATTCGTGCTCAAAAGGTAGAATCACTAAGTTCCCTACTCGATTAAGGAACACTTCAGAGCAAGGTTCTTTTCCAAAAAAGCCTGCATCAATGAGCTCCTTCACATAATGCACCTCAGCAATATCAACAAGCTTCTCTTTTAAAAAATGATACGCCTTTTCTAAATGTATCTCTTCGATATGTAAGAAAAAGTCTCTTGAAGAGCCTGCTGGAACAATAGGCTCGCCAGCCTTATTCTTCTTTATAAGGGGCAAAATTTCGGGCAATCTTTCGTTGAGGTAAAATGTTGTCTTGGGATCTATATGCACCATCCCATGATCAGCTGTCAGAAGGCAGGCAACCTTTTTATCGCATTTTACAATCTCTTCAAAAAACTGCGTCTCAAGAGAAGAAAAGCAATCATCTACAGCCTTTTCAAATTGAGGACTATCAATGCCATGCCTATGTCCTGCTGCATCAATATTGCCAAAATAAAAATAGATGTAAGTGGGCCCCTTTTCTTTAGACCGCGCAAGACGCGCAGCTCTTTTTAACCCTTCATTTAAAGTGGAATAGGGAACTTGGGAAGCCCCTTGAAGCATCACATTTGAATAAGGAGAGTGCGCAATCCCTTTATGTTGAACAGCAAAAGAGCTAACTCCCAACTCTTTTAAATCTTGATAAATGGTGCGCTCCGGATAGAATTCTTTAGGATCAATGTTGGTTTGTTTTAAAGTGCCAGGCTCTTTATCTTCCCCAAAAGAAAATAAAAGCGGGCTAATGATCCTATCTACTTTAGGTTCATAATAAAACCACTCATAAACCCCTGTTTGCCCCACGCACTGCCCTGTGTTAATGGTTGTGATATGAGCCGCTGTTGTAGAAGGAAACTGAGAGGTGATTTTAGAGACTACTCCCTCTTTGATAAAGCGCTTTAAAAATGGGTACTTATCTTGGTATTTCTCAAAAAACCTCCATCCAAATCCATCGATTAAAAAAAGAAAGACTACATCGTAAGCGCTCTCTGCTCCTTCTGTCGTATCGAGAGGCAGTCTAGAAGTAGAGGGCTTTCCAAAAAGACTCTTTATAGTAGCAGGAATCTCCGAAAAGCAATAAGAGCCATATAAAGGCTTACAAAAATGGGTAGAAAACAAAGATTTCTCTACTTCTTCAATAGATTTTTTATTCAGCATTCCTTGAACTTAGCAAATATAGGGATTTTTAATAATTGGAAAATTTGTTTTTTTTTAATATACTCCTTCTAAAATGATTTTTTTGGAGAGTGAAATGGGGCAGAGCCGCACCTTGAGCATTTTTTCCCTTGCAATGATTAACGTTGCAGCTATTGGAACTGTTAAAAACTGGCCCCTTATCGCAGAAAATGGGCTTTCAACCGTCTTTTTTTTAGTTCTTGCTGCGCTTGTATTCTTTATTCCCGTATCTCTTGTAGCTGCAGAGCTTGCCACCGGATGGCCTAAGCTTGGAGGCGTATTTGTTTGGGTCAAAGAAGCTTTTGGCCATAAAACAGGGTTTTTATCCGTCTGGCTCTCTTGGGTCAATAATGTGATATGGTATCCTACCATTCTCTCTTTTATCGCAGCGGCCATTGCCTATATTTTTAACCCTAACTTAGCGGATCATCGCCTCTTTACCATGATCATCATGCTTATTCTTTTTTGGGGAATCACCTTTGTTAATCTTTTAGGAATGCGCACCTCTAGCTGGATTAGCACAATTGGTGTTGTTCTGGGCTCTTTTGTTCCGGCAGCTTTAATTATTTTCCTCGGGTTCTCTTGGTTTTTGGGAAATAACCCCACCCAAATCACCTTCTCCTTAAAAAATCTTATCCCTGATGTCACCTCTATTGACCAAGTAGTGATTTTTATTGGGGTGCTTTTAACCCTTGCCGGAATGGAGATGTCTGCTGTACACGCAAGAGATGTGAAAAACCCTCAAAGAGATTATCCTAAAGCTATTCTCCTCTCTGTTGTCATTATTCTTATTCTCTCTATTTTAGGCGTTCTTTCTATTGCGATTGTTGTTCCTAAAGAAAAAATCAGTTTAGTGGCAGGATCGCTCCAAGCTTTTGCTTATTTTGTAGAACCTTACGGCTTAAACTGGATGACCCCTTATGTGGCAGCTCTTATTGCTATAGGCGCTGTTGGCTCTATTAGCACCTGGACAGTTGGCCCTACAAAGGGGCTTCTCGCTGCTGCAAAACAAGGCGATTTGCCTCCCTCGTTTAGAAAAGTTAACAAGCATGGCATGCCGCATGTTCTCCTCATTGCGCAAGCTGTGATTGTCACAATTCTCTCGCTGATGTTTCTTTTAATGCCTACAATTAATAGCGCCTTTTGGATCATTACTGTGATGGTAGCTCAGCTCTATCTTGTGATGTATATTTTAATGTTTGCAGCAGCAATTAAACTGCGCTACAAAAAGCCTGATGTCAAAAGAGCTTATAGAGTGCCGTTTGGGAATGTAGGGATGTGGATTATTTCAGGACTTGGGATCCTAAGCTCTTTTCTAGCCCTTCTGGTAGGTTTTTTCCCTCCCACACAAATTACAAAGGAAAACTATCCTTTTTATTTGAGCTTTTTAATTGTAGGCATGATCATCACCTGTTTAGGGCCTACCATCATTGCAAAATTTAAAAAACCTTATTGGAACACACTTCTCACACACGAAGAAGAAGCGGGGAAACATGAGTAGCTCTTGGGAAAATGCAGCAGATTGGTACGACAAAGCAGTTGGCCAAAAAGGACACTATTATCATGAACACCTCATTTTACCAAATGTTCTTAAAGAGCTTGGTCTAAAAAAAGGAGAGCCGGCGCGCCTTTTAGATTTAGCTTGCGGCCAGGGCATTCTTTCTAGGAATTTGCCCGCCTTTGTGGAGTATGTGGGGGTTGATGCTGCAGGTTCCTTAATTCAAGCAGCTAAAAAATACCGCACCGCTTGTAAAACAAGCTTTTTTACAAAAGATGTGACAGAAGAGCTTGGACTTGGGGAGAAACTCTTTACAGTGGCAACAGTTATTCTAGCCATTCAAAATATTGAAACCCCTTTAAAGGTTTTTTTAAACGCCTATAAATATTTAGAAAAAGGGGGCAAGCTCATTTTAGTGCTTAACCACCCGTGCTTCCGCATCCCTAGACAGTCTAGCTGGCAAGTAGATACAGCCAAAAAGCTCCAATATAGACGCATCGACAGGTACTATTCCCCCTTAAAAATCCCTATTCAAACGCATCCCGGAAGAGAAGGCTCATCTACTACCTATTCGTTTCACCACCCCCTTTCCGCTTATACTAAATGGTTAAAGGAAGCTGGCTTTCAAATAGATCTTATAGATGAGTGGTGCTCAGATAAAAAAAGTGAAGGGAAAATGGCTAAAATGGAAGACAGAAGCAGGACAGAATTCCCTCTTTTCCTTGCAATTACAGCCGTAAAACATTAACATAAACCCAAGCTCAAATTTGGGGTAAGCTATGTGTGGAATATTCGGATATATAGGTTCTGAGGATGGAGCGCAAATCTGTCTTGATGGACTAAAAAATTTAGAATATAGAGGCTACGACTCTGCTGGGATTGCCGGAGTCATGGATGGAGAGCTATTTTCCCGCAAAGAAGTAGGCAAAATCTCTTCTTTAAAAGAGTCGCTTGATAATGCCCCCTTAAAACTTGGTCTAGCAATTGCTCATACACGCTGGGCAACCCACGGAAAGCCCACCATAGAAAACGCCCATCCCCATTTCGATCAACATAATACCGTGGCAGTTGTTCATAACGGAATTATTGAAAATCATAACGCCTTAAAGACAATGCTCCTAGCTAAAGGGGTCATTTTTACCTCCGACACAGATACAGAGATCATTGCGCAGCTTATTGCTATGTGTTACGAAGGCGATTTTTTAGAGGCCGTAAAAAAAGCGCTCACTTATTTAGAAGGACTTTGGGGCCTTGCCATTATCCATAAAAATCACCCCGACCAAATCATTGCAGCATCAAGAGAAAGCCCTATTAGCATCGCTTTTTGCCCGAAGAGAAAAGAGACGCACATATCCTCTGATGCCAACGCCTTTAACACAAAAGATTTAGATATTATGTTTTTACATAATAACGAAATCGCGCTTATAAAAGCCGGTGTGGTAGAAGTATTTGATTCCAGCTTTGCCAAAGTGGAAAAGAAAAAAGAGCGTATCGAAAAAGAAGCTCAAAATATCTCAAAAAATGGCTTCGAGCACTTCATGCTAAAAGAGATTTTTGAGCAGCCCCAAACCATTCAACAAGCCCTTTATAACCGCTTTATTCCTGATTTTGGAACAGCTGATTTTGAGAACTTAAAGTTTACCTCCAAAGATCTTCTCTCTATTAAACGGATCATCATTATTGCTTGCGGCACCTCTTGGCATGCAGGATGCATTGCAGCTTCTATGTTAGAAGATAAAGCGCGCATTCCCACAACTGCAGAAATTGCCTCTGAATTCCGCTACAGAAACCCTATCATTGATGAAAGTACACTCGTAATTGCCATTTCTCAGTCGGGAGAAACACTCGATACATTAGCTGCTGTGCGCGAAGTTAAAGCCAAAGGCGCTAAAGTTTTAGGCATCTGTAATGTGCGCAACTCCTCTTTGACAAGAGCTGCAGATGATTGCCTATTCTTAAGAGCCGGCCCTGAAATTAGCGTATGCTCTACGAAAGCCTTTACAAGCCAGTTAACTGTTTTAGCCCTCTTTACTCTTCTTATGGCGCGCCTTCACCACATGAGCAAGGAAGAAGGGCAACTCTTTTTAAAAGAGCTCCAAGAAATCCCCGCTAAAATAGAAAAAATTCTTAGCGAAAAAGAGAACATCCAAAAGATTGCCAAAACTTACTCTTCTTTCGAAAACTTCTTTTTCTTAGGTCGCCACTACATGTTTGCAACGAGCTTAGAAGCCGCTTTAAAACTTAAAGAGATCAGCTACCTAAACGCAAATGGCTACCCAGCTGGCGAAATGAAGCACGGCCCAATAGCTCTTGCTAACGAACACCTTGCCATTATTGGGATGTGCGGCAGCAAAAAAACCTATGAAAAAACCCTTAGCAACCTCATGGAAGTTAAATCTAGAGGCGCTAGGATTCTTGTCTTTGCCCCAGAAAATGCTCCAGACATCGAAAAAGTTGCCGATGATGTCATCTATTTACCAGAAGTGATCGATGAGCTCTCCTCAATCCCCTATGCTGTTGCTACTCAACTACTTGCATACTATATCGCCAAAGAAAGAGGCTGCGAGATTGACCAACCTAAGAACCTCGCCAAATCCGTTACCGTCGAATAATTTATCGATCCTTAATAGGATTATGCTATAATTCATTAAAAAATTGAGGGAAAAATGGCTTTTAGTATTTCAGATAACTTTGGATTTAGTTCTAAGGCTTATATTCAAAATAGAGGCTATGATGAAGATAAGAATAAAGTCGAAGAAAGCTACGATGACAATACTCCCCATATGGATAAGGTTTTAGGAAACACAAACACCTATAACATAATGGGTTATATTCCGATAATCGGCGCTATTATTGGCATTTTTAAAAGAATTGTCCCTATGATCCAAGAAATAAAAGAATATTCTAGTAGTCCAGAAAAGATGAAAAATTTTTATAGTTTTCAGATTTTTAGAGCTACATGCGAA